>JBMNTN010000005.1:0-67828 GCA_050945755.1 Bacillota bacterium
GCTCATCTTTTCAGCTCCTTAAAAAAGTTACCGATTATATTCTTACCTATTACAGTAAATTTTACTCTTTACATTCCCGAAGAAAAGGTGTATCTTAAAGAGAAACCAATGCAACTTTATACATAAATGCGTATAATTATTAAGAGACGTTTAGCGGCAGGAGGGTGAGAATGATTAAAGCGAGTGTAATTGGTGCTACCGGATATGCTGGGGTAGAGGTGGTTCGCCTCTTAGCCCAGCATCCTGAGGTAGAATTAGTTTATTTAACATCCCAATCTTATACCGGGCAGCAGATTGATGCTGTATATCCCCATTTAAAAGGTTTTGTTAATAACGTATTGGTAGAGCAAGAGACAGAAAAAATTGCCGAAAGCTCTGATGTCGTCTTTGTTGCTCTCCCTCATGGTCATGCCGTATCCACTGCGGAAGCAGTGGTGAAGACGGGGAAAAAAGTTATTGACCTGGGAGCGGATTTTCGTTTTCGCAATGCTTTGGTATATGAACAATGGTATCAAGTAAAACATGGGGCACCGGCTTTGTCGGAAAATGCTGTTTACGGTCTTCCGGAAATAAACAGGGAAAGAATAAAGGACGCGGTGGTAGTGGGTAATCCCGGATGCTACCCCACCAGTGCTTTGCTGGCAATATATCCCTTGGTGAAAGAAAAATTAATAAATCCTCAAAGTATTATCATTGACTCTAAGTCGGGAGTATCCGGCGCAGGCCGAACGCCGGCGGTAGGCAGTTTGTATGCGGAAGCGGCTCAAGGAATAAAAGCTTATAATGTGGGAAGGCACCGTCATACACCGGAAATTGAGCAGGAATTAAGTGCTCTTGCCGGTGAGAGTGTTTATGTATCTTTTACACCTCATCTCACACCCATGATTCGGGGAATTTTAACAACGGTCTATGCCACGCTCAGTGATAAAGCAAAAAACTTAAATTTAAATCAATATTACCAGGAATTTTATGCCGGGGAGGCTTTTATCAGGGTCCATCCGGAAGGAGTATGGCCTCAGACCAAGTGGGTATTAGGGACAAATTTATGTGATATTGGCGTTGCCGCCGACCCTAGGACCAATCGGGTGGTGGTTACCTCGGTGATAGATAACTTGATAAAAGGTGCGGCCGGTCAAGCGGTACAAAATATGAATATTATCTTTGACTTGCCGGAAAAAACCGGACTGGAAGTACCACCCCTTTATCCATAGATTGCAGGAAGGGAAATAAGTTAATGCTACAAATAAAAAGGATCGGGTGAAATAGATGAAGATGACATGTGTACCTGGTGGTGTGACCGCCCCTTTAGGGTTTAAGGCTGCCGGAGTTAATGCGGAAATTAAAGCGGGCAATAAAACAAAACCTGATGTGGCCGTAATTTATTCTGAGACGATTGCAGCAGTGGGAGGGGTATTTACCCAAAACCTGGTGAAGGCGGCACCGGTGTTGTTATCCCAACAGGTGGTTGCCGGGGGAAAAGCCCAAGCTGTGGTGGTAAACAGCGGTAACGCCAATGCCTGTACCGGAGAGGAAGGCAGTGAAACTGCTCGCTTGATGGCTGACTGGGCAGCAGAATTATTACATATTAATAAGGATTATGTGTTAGTAGCCTCTACCGGGGTAATCGGAGTTCAGATGCCCAGGGAAAAGATCCATACCGGCATAAAAAAAGCGGTAATAAGTCTTTCTGATCAAGGAGGCCATGATGCAGCAAGAGCGATTATGACCACCGACTTAGAGTCCAAAGAAGTGGCTGTGCGGGTTTGCCTTGGTGAAACCCAGGTGACCATTGGCGGGATGGCTAAAGGCTCCGGCATGATCCATCCTAATATGGCTACTATGCTCGCCTTTATCACTACTGACACCGCTATTGACCAAAAGGTACTGCAGAAAGCGGTGAAGGCTGCGGCGGATAAGTCATTTAATATGATTACCGTTGATGGTGATACCAGCACCAATGATTCCATGATTGTTCTGGCAAATGGCGCAGCATCCAACCCAATGATTGAGGAAAACAGTGCTGATTTTCCTTTATTCCAGGAAGCGTTGGACTATGTATGCATTGAGCTGGCAAAAATGATGGCTAAAGACGGGGAGGGAGCAAGCAAGCTTATTGAAGTTCAGGTAAAGAACGCTTCAACTAAAGAAGATGCCAAAAAAACGGCGAAAGCGGTTGTTTCCTCAAACCTTGTTAAATCGGCGATGTTTGGTGAAGATGCCAATTGGGGGCGGATTATTTGTGCTGCTGGTTACTCTGGGGCTCAATTTCAACCGGACTTGGTTGATATTTGGCTTAAGAGCGCTGCCGGCATGGAGAAGATGGCCGATAAAGGCCGGGGCTTGGCGTTTAACGAGGACAAAGCGAAAAAGATTCTTGAGGAAAAAGAGATAACGGTGATCATTGATTTTAATGACGGAAATGAAGAGGCTGTAGCTTGGGGCTGTGATTTGACCTATGATTATGTCAAAATCAATGCGGATTATCGGACTTGAGACAGTCCGCTTTCCTAATTTGTTTATCGGAGATAAAAGCAATAAATTGATTGCTTCCTAATAAAGGTTATTTAAGCTTTTGAAAGCGGAATGTTAGCGGGACCAAAAAAAGTATCTTCGACGCGTCAAAGCCTATATAACCTAACTAGGGAAAAGGGACCCTTTAACAAAACTAAATACATTATTTTTACATAACCGCATTTTATTACTAAGAATTTGTTTATTCTGTGGAATATTGATGGGGAAATGGAGGTAATTTATGCATACCCCAATGGAGAAGGCGAGTATTCTGATTGAAGCTTTGCCGTATATTCGAAAATTTCATGGCAAGACAGTAGTGATAAAGTACGGGGGAAACGCCATGATCAATGAGGAATTAAAGGAAGCGGTAATGAATGATGTCATCCTCATGAAGCTGGTTGGGATGAACCCGGTACTGGTACATGGCGGAGGCCCGGAAATAACCCAAATGTTGAAGCGCTTAGATATTAAATCCGAATTTATTAACGGACTGCGTGTAACGGATGCCGCTGCCATGGAAGTAGTGGAAATGGTACTGGTAGGGAAAATTAATAAAGGAATTGTCTCCCATATTAACAGGCTTGGGGGAGAGGCGGTGGGCTTGTCCGGCAAGGATGGACAGACGATCATCGCCAAAAAACAATATACTTTAGTACCTGATGAAGCGGGCAATATGGTTAAGCGGGACTTAGGTCTGGTCGGGGAAGTTGAAACCATAAACACAGAGCTGATTAATACCATTATCGAGAGTGGGTATATCCCGGTAATTGCTCCTGTTGGGGTTGGCCGTACCGGGGAAAGCTACAATATTAACGCTGATTTTGTGGCCGGGGAGTTAGCGGCTGCCTTAAAAGCGGAAAAACTGGTGTTATTGACAGATGTGGAAGGCATTTTTGCTGACTATGAGGATAAGTCTACGATTATTTCCTCTCTAAAGGTGGAGGATGTGGATGCTTTAATAAATCGAGGAATTATTGCCGGGGGAATGATCCCGAAGGTTCAGTGTTGTGTTAAGGCTCTCCAGGGAGGGGTAAACCGCACCCACATTATTGACGGCCGGCTGCCCCATAGTATTTTGTTGGAGGTGTTTACCAACGAAGGGATTGGCACCATGGTGGAAAAGTCCGCTTAGATTTTATTTGAGTTTAGGTGAAAATATTAGCGGGGTGGTTCCCCTTTTCCCTTGATAAACCGAAAACTGCCGGGTAGTAGAGCTCTTAAATGATTGTTGGGAGGGGTAAAAATGGCAAACAGCCAGATCGTTGAAGAAGGGCAAAAGTACGTAATGAATACCTATGGGAGATTCCCCTTGGCCATTGTTCGGGGAAATGGGTTACATGTATGGGATGGGGATGGTAAAAAGTACCTGGATTTTGTTTCCGGTATTGCTGTTAACTCCGTTGGCCATTGCCATCCAAAGGTAGTGCAGGCTATTACCCGACAAGCGGAAACATTGATGCATTGTTCAAATCTTTATTGGATTGAGCCTCAGGTAAAACTTGCTAAACTTTTGGTAGAGAACTCTTGTTTTGATAAAGCATTCTTTTGCAACAGCGGGGCGGAAGCAAATGAAGGTGCGATTAAGCTAGCCCGTAAATACGGAAAAATCACCGGGGGATCAGATAAATATAAAATTGTAACGATGAAAAAGTCTTTTCATGGGCGCACTCTTGCCACATTAACCGCTACCGGCCAGGAAAAAGTACAAAAAGGATTTGATCCCCTGCCGGAAGGATTTTGTTACGCGCCTTTTAATGATTTAGCCGAATTGGAAAAGGTAATAAACGAAAAAACCTGTGCCGTTATGCTGGAACCTGTTCAAGGCGAAGGCGGAGTTGTTGCCGGAGAAGAAGCCTTTATTAAGGGTGTCCGGAAGCTTTGTGACAAATATAAAGTTTTGATGATTGTGGATGAAGTCCAGTGCGGTCTGGGCCGGACGGGGAAACTTTTTGCCTACCAGCATTACGGGATTGAACCGGATATCATGACTTTGGCGAAAGCCTTGGGGGGTGGCGCCCCCATCGGAGCGCTGTTGGCCAAAGACGAGGTAGCCCAAGCCTTTGGCCCGGGAGACCATGCCTCTACTTTTGGAGGAAATCCTCTGGTGACAACAGCAGGGGAAGCTGCTTTGACAGTTATTTTGGAAGAAAGATTGGCTGATAATGCTGCCCATGTTGGCGCTTACTTAATGGAGAGGCTGGAAAAATTAAAAACAGAATGTTCATTTATTAAAGAAGTAAGGGGAAAGGGCCTAATTATTGGGATGGAAATGACAATAGAAGTTAATTCCCTAATTAAAACCTGTATGCAGCAGGGGCTGCTTCTTTTGAGTGCCGGACCCAATGTGCTGCGCTTTGTCCCCCCATTGATTGTTACCCCCTCTGATGTAGATCAAGCAGTGGCTATTTTGCAGAAAGCATTAAAATCGCTGGAATGATGGAAAAGATGAAGCTAAGATGAGATTGATTTGGTTGGAGAGGATTGGATGTTAAGAAGTTAATTTAACAGATGCGGAATTGACAGGAGGTAAAATAATGCCTATTAAGCCGGGGATCAAAAAAGTATTGGTGATTGGCTCCGGCCCCATTGTTATCGGGCAGGCAGCAGAATTTGATTATGCAGGTACTCAAGCCTGTAAAGCTCTTAAAGAAGAAGGATTGGAAGTGGTTTTAGTTAATTCCAATCCTGCTACTATTATGACAGATGCCCACATGGCCGACCGGGTTTACATTGAACCGCTGGATGTGGAAACTGTGACACGTATTATTAAAATGGAACGTCCTGATGGATTGGTACCTAATTTAGGCGGGCAGACAGGCTTAAATATGGCAGTAGAGTTAACTGAAGCCGGAGTACTTGAAAAGTATGGTGTGCAGCTTCTTGGTACCTCGGTGGAATCAATAAAAAAGGCAGAAGACCGGGAACTGTTTAAGGCTACCATGATGGCAATCGGTGAGCCTGTTCCGGAAAGCACCATTGTCACCAGCGTTGATGAGGCGTGTGCCTTCGCTGAGAAAGCCGGGTATCCAATTATCGTACGACCTGCCTATACTTTAGGAGGGACGGGCGGCGGCATTGCGAAAAACGAAACGGAACTAAAAAGAATTTGTGACTTGGGATTAAAAAGCTCTATGATTGGCCAGGCCCTTTTGGAAAAAAGCGTTGCCGGCTTTAAGGAAATAGAATATGAAGTGATGCGGGATGCCGCTGATAATTGCATTACCATTTGCAATATGGAAAACATTGATCCGGTGGGTATTCATACAGGGGACAGTATTGTGGTAGCCCCATGTCAAACCCTTTCCGACCGGGAGGCGCAAATGCTTCGGGGGGCTTCCCTAAACATTATTCGAGCCCTCAAGGTGGAAGGTGGATGCAATGTTCAATTTGCCTTAGACCCCAACAGTATGGATTATTATGTTATTGAAGTAAACCCCCGGGTTAGCAGGTCATCTGCCTTGGCTTCAAAAGCAACTGGCTACCCCATTGCCAAAGTAGCAACAAAAATTGCGGTTGGCCTTCATCTGGATGAGATTGTTAACTCGGTTACGGCAAAGACTTCTGCTTGTTTTGAACCGGCACTGGATTATGTGGTTGTGAAAATTCCTCGGTGGCCTTTCGATAAGTTTGGTTATGCTGATCGTGCTCTGGGAACCCAGATGAAAGCAACCGGAGAAGTTATGGCGCTGGATCGTACTTTTGATGCGGCATTAAATAAGGCTGTTCGCTCTTTGGAAATCGGTGTTTACGGTCTTAGGACTAAAGACTCTGCCCAGTGGACGGAAATGGAAGTTGAAGATAAAATTATCCGGGGCACGGACGACCGCCTATTTGCCATTGCCGAGGCATTTCGCCGTAACTGGACAATGCGGGAGATAAATTTGCGGACAGCGATTGACTACTGGTTTTTAAATCAAATCAAAGGTATTATTGAATTGGAAAAAAGAATCCAGGAAGAGCAATTTACCCCGGAAATTCTCTGGGAAGCAAAACAAAAGGGCATTTCCGACTACCAAATTGCCAAGCTTGCCGGCATTAATACTCAAGTCATCCGGGATATCAGAAAGACTTACGGCATGTTGCCGGTATATAAGGCTGTGGATACTTGTGCCGCTGAATTTGAAGCACAAACAGCCTATTATTATTCCAGCTATGAAGGAGAGAATGAAAGCCTGGATTCCGGACGGCGCAAAGTGTTGGTGCTTGGTTCCGGGCCGATTCGGATCGGACAGGGCATTGAATTTGACTATTGCTCCGTTCATTCTGTCTGGGCACTAAAGGAAGCGGGTATTGAGGCAATCATCATTAACAACAACCCGGAAACGGTAAGTACAGATTTTGACACTTCTGATAAATTATATTTTGAACCGCTCACTCTGGAAGATGTTTTTAATGTGATTGATCAGGAAAAACCGGAAGGTGTAATTATTCAATTCGGGGGGCAGACGGCAATTAATTTGGCTCCCGGGTTGGAAGAACATCATGTGCCCATTCTCGGCACACCGGTGAAATATATCGACATGGCTGAGGACCGAAAAAAATTCGAACAACTTTTGAAGTCTCTGGGAATTCCCCAATCGGAAGGAGCAACCGCCACTAACGTAGAGGAGGCTTTGGAGATTGCCCAAACCCTAGGCTATCCTGTGCTGGTGCGCCCTTCTTATGTCATTGGTGGGCGAGCAATGGAGGTGGTTCACAGCGAGAATGATCTGGTCAACTATATGGCAACAGCTGTTCAGGTCAGCCCTAAATATCCTGTCCTCATTGATAAGTATATTTTGGGTAAGGAAGCGGAAGTGGATGCCGTCAGTGACGGTACAGATACGCTGATTCCATCAATTATTGAACACATTGAACGGGCGGGGGTGCATTCAGGGGACAGTATGGCAGTATTTCCGCCTCAGACCCTGACAGAGGCGGAAAAGACTCAGATTATTGATTATACCTTAAAAATTGCCCATGCATTACACGTAAAAGGACTCCTCAATATTCAATATGTTATCAAGCAGGGCAAGGTTTATGTGATTGAGGTAAATCCTCGGGCCTCCCGAACGGTGCCCATCTTGAGTAAACTAACAGGCGTCCCCATGGTAAAGGTAGCTATCCAGGTAATGCTGGGGCACTCCCTAAAAAGTTTGGGATACTCCAGTGGATTGTGGAAGCAGCCCTCCTTTGCCGCTGTGAAAGCTCCGGTATTTTCTTCTGAGAAACTAACCCAGGTGGATATTTCCCTTGGACCGGAAATGAAATCTACCGGAGAAGTGTTGGGCCTTGATCATCACTTCGGTCGGGCGGTATATAAGGCAATGCGTGGGGGGAAAATTAAGTTAGCTCCTAAGGGTAGGGTGCTTTTTTCTATAGCGAAAAATGATTTATGGGAAGTTGTCAGTGTAGCAAAAGAGTATGCAGAGGCCGGCTATAAGATCATTGCAACCGGCGAAACCGCCCGGGTCTTAACGCAAAGCGGCCTTAGGGCAGAACAAGTCAATTTAAAAGAAAACCTCGAAGAATTAATGAAGCAAATTGCCCGGGGCGATATTGTCCTGGTGATAAATACCCCCACTAAGGGGAAAATGCAGGAACGGGCGGGTTTTCAGATCCGTCGTACAGCTGCTGATTACCGGGTGCCTTGCTTAACTTCTTTAGATACTGCCCGCGCTTACCTCATGGCAATTAAAGCGGTCAAGGAAGGGACGCCTGAGTGTAGTCCTGTTCAGCAGTATATTATAGAGTGAAGGATTGAACCGGGTCGCTGCTGCCAGTTATATTGTTTAGTAAAAAGCCGATTGCAAAATAAGGGGAGAAGGAAATGAAATTAAGCACTGATTTTAAAGGGAGAGATTTTATTTCCCTACATGATTATACGAAAGATGAGTTAACATATTTTCTTGATGTTGCGGATTACCTTAAGGCGGAGCAAAAGGCGGGTCGGGAAACCCCCATTTTAGCGAAAAAAACATTGGGGATGATTTTTCAAAAAAGCTCTACCCGCACCCGAGTTTCTTTTGAGGTAGGTATGTATCAATTGGGCGGCTACCCTTTGTTCTTATCAAGCAATGACCTGCAAATTGGCCGGGGAGAACCGGTGGAGGACACTGCTCGCGTGCTGGCCAGGTTTTTAAATGGGATTATGATCCGTACTTTTAGTCATGATGAAGTGCTGAAACTTGCTCAATTTGCGGATATTCCGGTAATTAACGGGTTGACCGATCTGCAGCATCCTTGCCAGGTACTGGCTGATCTTCAGACTATTCGGGAGTATAAAGGTCGATTGGCTGGTTTGAAAATGGCTTTTATTGGTGACGGCAACAACATGGCCCATTCTTTGATGCACGGCGGGGCTAAGATGGGCATGCATGTAGTTATTGCTTCTCCGGAAGGGTACAAGCCGGATGAGGAAATGGTAAAAGAAGCATTGGAGGATGCCAAGGAAAATGGGGGTCAGGTGGAAGTTATTTCTGATCCTCTGGAAGCGGTTCGAGATGCTGATGTACTTTATACTGACGTCTGGGCCAGTATGGGCCAGGAGAAAGAAGCGGAAGAGCGGGCTCGGGCATTTGCCGGTTTTCAGATAAATGCCAAGTCTTTAAAGCTGGCCCAAAAGGATGCAATGATTCTCCATTGTTTACCAGCACATCGGGGTGAAGAAATCACTCCTGAGGTGATGGAGGGACCCCAATCAGCCATTTTTGATGAAGCGGAAAACAGGCTCCATGCGCAAAAAGCGATTTTAGCCCTTCTGATGGGTTGAGTTTTATAAAAAAACAATTATAGTTAAAATGCCGGGTCGAAAAAATATTTGTTTATTTGATAAAGGGGGAAGAAGTTATGTCGAAAAAAGTTATTCTTGCCTATTCAGGGGGATTGGATACTTCGATCATTATTCCCTGGCTAAAGGAAACATATGGCTATGAAGTGATAGCTATGGCTGCCGACGTAGGGCAAGGAGAAGAATTAGAACCGTTAAATGAAAAGGCAATTAAAAGCGGAGCGAGTAAAATTTTTATTGAGGACTTAAAGGATGAGTTTGTTACAGATTTTATTTACCCGACATTAAAAGCGGGAGCGGTTTATGAAGGAAAGTACCTTCTGGGTACCTCCTTTGCCCGTCCCTTAATTGCGAAAAGATTAGTGGAAATTGCCCGTCAGGAAGGGGCGGAAGCGATCGCCCATGGGGCAACGGGAAAAGGAAATGACCAGGTGCGTTTTGAGCTTACCGTTAAAGCATTGGCCCCGGAGCTAAAAATTATTTCCCCATGGAGGGAATGGGATATTCGTTCCCGGGAAGATGCCATCGACTATGCAGAAGCAAGAGGGATTCCTGTTCCGGTCACCAAGAAAAAACCTTACAGTATGGACCGAAATCTTTGGCATTTGAGTCATGAAGGTGCGGACCTGGAAGACCCCTGGAATGAGCCTCAGGATGATTTGTTGATGATTATTACTCCACCGGAAAAGGCGCCGGATAAACCTACCTATGTGGAAATCGAATTTGAAAAAGGTGTTCCGGTCAAGGTGGATGGGAAAACAAAAAAACCGGTAGAGCTGATTACATATCTGAATGAAATAGCAGCCCAAAACGGGGTGGGGATTACCGATATGGTGGAAAACCGGCTGGTAGGAATGAAATCCCGTGGTGTCTACGAGACTCCGGGGGGGACGGTTCTTTATGCTGCCCACCGTGAATTAGAGTATCTTTGTTTGGATAGGCAGACCATGCACTTTAAGGAAATTGTCAGTGCCAAATATGCGGAACTGGTTTATGACGGAGTTTGGTATGCTCCCATTAGGGAAGCCCTCGATGCATTTGTGGACAAAACTCAGGAATATGTAACGGGTGTTGTCCGGATGAAGCTCTATAAAGGGAACTGTACACCTGCCGGAACAAAGAGCCTGTATTCTCTCTACAATCAAGAGTTTGTTACTTTTGGTGCCGATGAGGTATATAACCAAAAAGATGCTGAAGGATTTATCAATCTCTTCGGCTTGCCTCTGAAAGTACGGGCCTTAATGATGCAAGAGAAAAAATAAGCACCGGTTTAGGAAAAAATCTACGACAGGTGGGGTATGTTAGGGGTAAAAAAACAGTATGCTGTTTCTAGTGTACTGTTTTTTCTTATGTCAAAAAATATAAGTTTAGGGGGTTAGGTAGGGTATTAACTTTCCCCCACTGTAATCATTGGCTTTTTCACATTGTTTTTCTTATAGTAGTTAAATTGGATATCCTAGGTATTCAAATTACCGGCCTTAATGAAGCAATTTACAATCCAATGTCTCACCTTTATGTCCACATTTTAAAACATAGTAGTTAATAGTACGAAATTTTAAAATTATTAGAAAAAAGGATTTAAATAAATTGTATCAAATAAGATAAATATGTAAGAATTAAACGAAGTTTAAGTAAATAACATTGGAATTACTAAAAAAAAGCAAAGGTGAATATCGTTGATAGAAAACATTGGTCTTACAAATAAAAATTTCTTAACCTTCGTATATGATACGAGTGCTGTAGATGTTTTTGATCAAATTAATATTAATCCCCAAACTAGGTATATTTTAGTACAAGAAAGAAACGAAATCACCAGTGTTTATAACACTAACAAATTATTCATGGAATTTATCAAACGTAACAACCAAGAAATTAAATTAAAAGATTTCACCAATAGTGAGGATTTTGTCGTATTTTATGAGCGGGACCTGGAAAGAGA
The DNA here is from genome assembly GCA_050945755.1 of Bacillota bacterium. Taxonomy (GTDB): domain Bacteria; phylum Bacillota; class Dehalobacteriia; order Dehalobacteriales; family Dehalobacteriaceae; genus JAQVXR01. Next base: position 11,223 of record JBMNTN010000005.1, read on the forward strand.
TTTAGATTGTTTGGAAAAATCCTCAATAATTATTGTCGTTGATGATGCCCAATGTCCTGTAGGAATTATTGAAAATCCGGATGACTTAAAACAGCAGTTACAAATTTGGAAAGATTTTAATACTAAATTGCATTTCTATCAGAGAATTGTTGAATGCATCGAGGAAGAAATTCTTATTACCGATCAAAATGGCTTTGTGAGGTTCATGAATTCTGAAGCAGAAAGAGTATGTGGAGTAAAAAGTGAAGAGATAATCAATAAACATGTTGAATATTTGGAAAGAGAAAGAATTATTTCGTCAAGTATTACTAAAGAGGTATTACGCACTAAAAAGAAAGTAAACATTTTACAAAGGTTAAAAAACGGGACGACTGTTTTAGGCACAGCAATACCTGTTTTTGATGAAAATAAGAAATTAATATATGTAATTTGTACTTCAAAAAATGTTGAAGAAATAAACAAGCTCATGGATAAAATAGAAAAAAAGGAAAATGAATTGGAAGACAAAAATCAAGAAATTATAAGGCTCAAAGAGAGGATGTTTATCACAGATAACGTTGTATTTGGAAGTAAGCAAATGGAATCTGTTAAGGAAACAATATTAAAAATTGCACCAACTGATGTAACTGTAATGGTTCAGGGAGAATCCGGTGTAGGTAAAGAAGTTGTCGCAAAGTTAATACACAACCTCAGTAGAAGAAATGAATATCCATTGATTAAAATTAATTGTGGATTAATTCCAGAGAATTTATTGGAGTCGGAGTTATTTGGTTATGAAAATGGTGCTTTTACCGGTGCCGCCAAGGGTGGGAAAGTCGGAAAAGTTGAACTGGCTCAAAAAGGTACCCTGTTTTTGGATGAAATCGGTGAAATGCCTTTAAACCTACAGGTAAAATTGTTGGAGTTTTTACAAGATAGAGAGATTACCAGAATTGGGGGAACTGCAAAAATTAAAGTAAATACCCGGATTGTAGTTGCCACCAATCGGGACCTAAAAGCTATGGTAAAAGCGGGTAAATTTCGTCCGGATTTGTTTTACCGTTTAAATGTGCTGCCTATTAATATTCCTCCGTTAAGGGAAAGAAAAGATGATATTATTCCTCTAGTCGAATTCTTTTTAGAAAAATTAAATGATAAATACCAGGTTAACAAAGAATTATCCGCTGAAGTGATTGAGGCTTTTAAAAATTATGGCTGGCCGGGTAACGTGCGGGAATTGATGCATGTTTTAGAAAGACTTGTTTTGACCAGTGACAACGACACTATCAATATCGATAATTTGTCGGGAGTATTAAGTGGGGAAGTGGTTTCTTCTGCTAGAGTTATTTGTACCGGTCTTTTCCCTTTAAAAGCAGCCAGAAGAGAATTAGATTCTCAGTTAGTAAACAGGGCATATGAAATTTACCAATCCACATATAAAGCTGCAAGGGTTTTACAAATTGATCAATCCACTGTAGTTAAGATGTTAAAAAAATATAAGAAATGATAAATATCATCATTAATGATTTCTGTCATCAGACGTAAACACAAGAGGTATATAGAAAAATAACTGGATTAAAAAATACAATGATAAAAATCATTGTATTTTTTGTATTGACCCCCAACAAACTTAGCAAAATAAGCAACCAAACTTGGCATGGTTTATGCAATAATAAATTTTCAGAAATTTTTATTAAGAAAGAAAAATGTAATTTTAGGAGGTGGCCGTTTGGTTTGATTTTTTAATTTTTAAAAAGTTCTAACTGAAAATTTAAAATCAAAGACTGGAATGAATTAAGGAGGCATATTATGAAAAAATATTTAACTCGTTATGGCGACAATTATGCCGGCCTTATGAGTGAAGAAGAAATTAGAGCTGATATTGAAAGCGGTGTACAAGATGCAGTGGATCGGGGGAAAATTCCCCCTTTGACACAAGACGAAATGGATTATCTCTTTGAAATTATTACTTGTCCTCAAAAAATTGTTTCCGTAGAACCCGGCAACGAAGTAGTGGTATCCTTTGATGCCGGTACCTTGAAATTACAGGTCAGAAACGGTATTCCTATGGACCGGCTTCAGGCTATTCTGACCCAGGAAAGGGCATTAGCCTCGGATAGTATTGAGCTCTGTCATGTAGACTATAGTTTCAAACCAGTGAAGGCAATTATTAGTGAAGAAAAACAGGCGATGGAACAAGCCCAATTGATGACTACCTTACCTCTACTCTACGGAGCAATGCCCAATTTGGGTCTTTATACCAAACCTGATGGTCCAGTGGGCAATTGGTCTGAATTGCTTCCTGCCGGAAAAATTGAAGAAGCTAGGGAAGCACAGAACGAAGCTGTCCAATATGCCACCCGGGATATTGTATTTGTCGCTTCAAATATGATTGAAAGCGGTGCCGACGGCATTAATTTGGATACGGTAGGAGCCTCCGGCGATGCGGATGTCAAAGCCAGCTTGGAAGCAGTAAAGATATTGAAAGAAAAATATCCTGATGTCGGCTTTGAAATGGGTATGGCAGGAGAATTTAATATGGGAATGCATGGGCAACTGGAATTTGACGGGCAAAGAATCGCTGGCCTTTATCCTCATGAGCAGGTCAAAATGGCGGAGAAATGCGGTGTCTCTATCTTTGGGATGGCGATAAATACCAATAGTTCCAAATCCTTAGCCTGGAATCTTGCTCGGGTCTGCACCTTTGCCAAAGAAACAGTGAAGGTTTCTACGATTCCCGTCCATGCTAATGTAGGGATGGGTGTAGGAGGAGTTCCTTTATCTGTAATTCCTTCCGCTGATGCAGTTTCCAGAGTTGACAAGGCATTGATTGAAATTAGCAAAATTGACGGGTTGTAGGTAGGTGCAGGAGATACCTTTGGAATGGCAGTTACCCATGAAGCCACTGCCGGTATGGGCGGCATTCGGGCAGCCGGAGATCTGGTATTCCGAATGCAAATGGCTGGGATGAAAATTAATGAAGCGAAGGCTTTTGTTGCGGAAAAATTACATGTTGACGTGAAGGATCTCGCCGACTGTGCCGTAATGAAAGACGTTCGTGAAGAATTAAATATTGGTACTACGCAGAGTCGTCCCAACGCTGGGGTAGGAATCCAGACAAAGTTTCGTATTGCAGAAATTTTAGGAATCACTATCAATAGTGTAGAAAAATTCAAGAGGGAAGCTGGAATTTAAGGGATTTTAAAAGAAAAAGATTAAATGACAATGCTGCTAAATGTTAAAAGGAGGTTAGAACTTTGAATAGAGAAGAAATTTTGATTAAAGCACAAGAAAGCATCTTGAAATGCGATAAAATTCAGGCATTGAACATTGCAAGGGAGACTCTCATGGGAGAGTTTAGTCCGCTTGATGTTTTAACTAACGGTTTTAGTGCCGGAATTCGGAAAATGGGGGATCTTTTTGGTCGGGGCGAGGTGTTTTTGCCTGAATTGATGTTGGCTGCAGATGTGATGAAAGAGGTAACGGGTGTTCTCAACGAAGCAATTCAAACAACTCAGACCCAGAAAAAAGGTATCATGGTAATTGCTACTGTTGAAGGAGATGTTCATGATATAGGTAAAGGGATTGTAGTTTCTCTTATTAAAACCCAGGGGATTGATGTGATTGACCTAGGTAGGGATGTACCGGTGAGCAAAATAATTGAAAAGGCAGTGGAATTAAAGGCTGACTTGATTGGTACCAGCGCTTTATTAACCACAACATTGGTGGAACAGAAAAAATTGGAAGAGGAGCTTAGGAGGCACAAATTACGTGATCAATTCAAGACTATGGTGGGAGGCGCTCCTGCTACCCAGCGTTGGGCCGACAGAATTGGTGCCGATGCTTATGGGGAAGATGCTGCGGAGGCCGTTAGCAAGGCATTGGAGCTTTTGGATAAAAAATAAACCACTAGAGTGTTAGTAAAATATATTAACATTTAGTTTTAATAATGTTGGTAAAGGGTGGGTGCTGTGGATAATTTAGAACGGATTTTACTTAAGGCAGAAAAGGAAAACTCTTTAACCATCGATGAACTCTATTATTTATTCAACCTATCCAAAGAAAGAGATTTGAACCGGTTGTTTGCAACAGCGAGAAGTTTACGTTCAAAATATTTTGGCAAGAAAATATTTCTTTATGGGTTTCTCTATCTGTCTACCTGGTGTCGTAATAATTGTAACTTCTGTTATTTTCGAAAATCTAACAGCAAAAGTGTACGTTACAGAAAAACAGCAGAGGAAATAATCGAAGCTGCTTTAAGTTTGGCAGAGTCTGGAGTTCATTTGATTGACTTGACATTAGGGGAAGATCCGTTTTACCACAACCCCAAAGGTATGGAAGTTTTATCTGACCTGATAGGAAGGGTAAAATCTAAAACCGGGCTTTCCATAATGGTTTCTCCGGGTGTCATCTCTGAAAAATCTATAAAGATGATGAAGGATGCGGGGGCCGATTGGTATGCCTGTTATCAGGAAACATATAACAGAAAACTGTTTAATGTGTTAAGACCAAACCAAAGCTTCGATCAAAGGATTTTTAGCAAATATTCTGCCGTGGAAAACGGGCTGCTGATTGAAGAAGGTATTTTAACAGGAGTAGGTGAGTCCTGGTTTGATTTTCTTCGGGTCATTAACGCAATAAGTGAAATGCAAATGCACCAAATTCGTGTCATGAGCTTTGTGCCTCAGGAAGGGACTCCGATGGAGGGGTTGTCAGGCCCGGCAGTCTCTAAAGAACTGAAAATCATTGCTCTCTTCCGTCTGCTGTTTCCGGACCGGTTAATTCCGGCATCTTTAGATGTAGAAGGGATAAAAGGATTAAAACCCCGAATTGATGCTGGGGCTAATGTGATCACTTCCTTGATTCCTCCTCGAATCGGGTTGGCCGGTGTGGCGCAAAACAAAAAGGATATAAATGAAGGGTGGCGCACGGTTTATGAAGTGTTGCCGATACTTGACGAGATGGGTTTGCAGGCTGCATTTTCTCATGAATACATTAAATGGCTAAAAAATGAAATGGAAAATTTATGCCAAAAACCAGGTAAAATTCAACATGCGGAAATTTAAACAGAGGGCAAATATCGCAGAAGGGACTGTCCAATAAATAATAATCTGGGATAGGGGGAGTATCATGCTGATTGTAGGTGAGTTAATTAATACCAGTAGGAAAGTTATTAATGAAGCTGTGGAGAAAAAAGACGCCGAATATATTAAAAAAATTGCCCGGGAACAAGTAGAGGCAGGAGCTAACTATGTGGATGTTAACTGCGGTACTCAAGTTTTTGATGAAGTAGAAACCATGAAATGGTTGGTAAATACGGTACAGGAAGTGGTTCAGACTCCCTTGTGCCTGGACAGCCCGAATCCGAAAGCAATTGAAGCGGGGTTAGCTCTAGCCAAATATGGTCAGCCTATGATTAATTCCATAACAGGAGAAAAGGAACGCTTTGAACATATTTTGCCTTTGGTTAAAAAGTATAAAACGAAAATTGTTGCACTATGCATGGATGATGCCGGAATGCCGGAAACGGCATTGGACCGGATGAATGTAGCCAGAACTTTATATGCCAATTTGACAAAGGCAGGGATTCCTGAAGAAGACATTTATTTTGATCCCCTGGTAAAGCCGGTCAGTGTTGGCAATAAGTCCGGTTTAGAAGTTTTGGAAACTGTTTCGTTGATTTCGCGAGAATATCCAAATGTGCACAAAATTTGTGGATTGAGTAATATTTCCTACGGACTTCCTAATAGAAAGGTTTTGAACAGATTGTTTATGGTACAGACCATGTCTATGGGAATGGACAGTTATATATTAAATCCTTTGGATACCGTAATGATGGGTTTCGTTTATGCTTCTAAAGCACTACTTGGTAAGGATCCCTTCTGCATGGATTATTTAAATGCTCATCGCAAAGGTATTTACGACAAAATTTAAAAAAACCTTAATTAGGAGGAGTATTTATGCAGTTTGTTACTGTCATACAGGCGGGTATTGCTGCTATGGCGTTATTGTTTGGTTATTATTTAGTTAAAGTCCCCAATAAAAAGGAAAAAATCGCCAAGTCTAATGCGAGTTGGACAAGCCTGTCGATTTTCGGTGCGATTACCATGTTCTTTGATACCCTGGGAATCGGATGTTATGCTCCATTAACCGCTATTTTTAAGTTCTTTAAAATGGTACCGGACCGGTTAATTCCCGGAACTCTTAATACCTGTTGCGTATTTCCCATGGCTGTGGAATCGTTGATTTTTATCACCATTATTCAAGTTGATCCCCTAACTTTGATTTCGATGATTGTAGCTTCCAGTCTCGGCGCCTTTTTTGGTGCCGGTATTGTTGCAAACCTACCGGAAAAGAAAATTCAGCTGGGGATGGGCATTGCCCTTTTTGTCGTCGCTTTAACAATGATTGCAGGTCAACTTGATCTCATGCCAATTGGCGGTGATGCCATTGGATTGACAGGTGGCAAGTTAATTATTGCTATTATAGTAAGTTTGATTTTGGGGGCCCTGATGACCATTGGTATTGGGGCGTATGCTCCAATGATGGCATTGGTTTATGCTTTGGGAATGAGCCCAAGGGTTTCTTTCCCTATAATGATGGGTTCTTGTGCATTTTTGATTCCTACGGCAGGTATTAAGTTTGTTAAAGAAGGCGCTTATGATTATAAAAGTAATATTGCTATTCCTTTAGCTGGCTTAATCGGTATATTTATTGCAGCTTATATTGTTAAGGAGATTCCGCTGACGATGCTTAGGTGGTTGATTATTTGCGTAATCATTTATACATCTGTCGTAATGTTCCGCTCCGCAATTAAGAATAAACCTGAAATGGAGGCCGAGAATACCATTACTTCAGAGGTATAACCATTATATTTAAAAATACTATATTATATACAATTATATACAAGTATGAAACGAAGATTGAGAAATTCCATTACTACAAATGTTATAATTGTTATAGAATATATACTATATATATATATTGAAGCCTCATCGGTTGTATATGACTTGATTTTTATATATTGCCAAACATGAGGCTTCCTCGCTATTTTTAATAAATTCTCTACCTCCTCGTTTACAGCTAAGGGTAAGTTATTTTTACAACCTATTGAACAATTATAAGAGGGGAAGGGTCATTTAATGAGTGGAGAGTTATTTTTTAGTATTTGGTATACATTATGTATGGTGTTTATCGGTGGATCGGTGCATTTTTCGATGAAAAAACAGCTTGATAGTGTCGCAGAAAAAGAAGGGCAAGACAGGGGGACGATTGCATGAATGTTTATGCCTTAGGTGCTTTTGCGACATTTATCGTATATATTTTTGTGGGGAATTATGCTGGGCGGAAAGTAAAAAATATTGAGGATTACTATGTGTACGGGCGTAATGCACCGACAGTACTGATTGTCGGAACGCTGGTTGCTTCATTTTTAAGTACGGTTTGTTTTATGGGAGAAACCGGGTTTGCGTATGACGGATATGTTGTACCGCTTTTGTTTTTATGTGGGTTAAATGCCTGTGGTTATACTGTGGGGGTGCTGTTTTTCGGCAGATTCCTGCGTAGAAGTAATGCTCTAACAGTATGTGAATATTTCGGGCAACGCTTTAATTCTCGAACTGTCCAGGTAGTGGCAGGAATTACAACGGTTATTGGTATTGGAGGCTATTTGGTTGCTGTTTGCCAAGGGGCATCCATTTTAATGTCGGAACTGTTGGGAGTTAGTTATGGAGTTGCTCTAATAATCGTCTGGCTGGTTTATACTTCATTTACCTTTTATTCCGGCTCAAAAGGTGTGCTAATTACTGACACAATAATGTTTCTCTTCTTTACCATAGCTACTTTTATGGCGGCACCGGTAATATTGAAGTGTACTGCCGGTGGATGGAGCTCTGCAATTGAACAACTGGCTGTTTTTGCTCAAAAACCGGGAATTGTTGCTTTCCATGGATTAACCGGTTCTAACGCTCTTTGGTCCACTCCATTAGAAACTATTTTTTGGGCTGTTACCATGGGTATAGTTTGGGGGTTGGTGGTGGCAGTTAGTCCATGGCAGTCCAGCCGTTATTTGATGGCAAAAAACGAACATGTAGCTATTCGTGCTGCCATGTTTGCCGGGATTACGTATTTGTTGATATATGTTATTCTCCATTTCTCTGCTGCCAGCATCAACTTGCTCAATCCTAATATCATGCCTTCGGAAAAAGCATTTATCTGGGGTGTGTTTAATATTCTTCCAACCTGGATGGGGGTTATAGTATTAGGTGGTATAATGGCCGCAGCCTTATCGTCATGTTCCACTTTTTTATCTTTGGTGGGGTTTTCTGTTTCCCGAGATATTATGCATGGATCTGGTGATAATTTAAAGTCTCTCCGCACTAGTAGAATGATTATGCTTGGAGTAGGGTTGGTATCGTTAATTATTACTTATTTCCAAACGCCGGCGGTGATGTGGATTGGCTATTTCGCGGCAACTCTCTTTGCTGCATCATGGGGACCGGTAGCATTTATGAGTGTGTGGTCCAAAAGAATAACAGCGCCTGCTGCTACTGTAGGCATCTTAGGTGGATTTTGTGCCGTGCTAGTTTGTGAAAGTTTAAATAAATTTGTCGGTGTATCTTTTCCATTTTATTTTTCACCGCCTATTATTGGTGGTCTATTCAGTTTAATCAGTGTCTGGGTTGTTTCATCGATGACTACTGTTACTGAGGCAGAAAAGGCATACCGAGCAAAGCTCTTTGTTGTTCCGGAAGAGGAACTTGACCTGAAAGAAATTAAACGTACTAAATGTTATTCTAAAGTGATTTTAGGGATTGCCATTGTTACATTTGTTTTTTTGTATCTCATGTATGTAGTTCCTTATTCTACGGCCGTCTGATTCTGTTAAACATAACTGGGAGGTATCTGCATTTTCTGGTAAAGGTATCACGAGTTCGTTCGTCTCAAGAACCAACAAATCTTCTGAACGGAAAAGCATTCTTGGTGTAATGAAAATGAAATACTAATGTTTATGTGTCTTCGATTACTTAAAATTAAGGTTGGGACAGGCACAAGATCCAAATTCTATTTTGCCCGGTCTCATTTATCAATGAATACCCCACATACAGCAGCTAGACAGCGGGATGCGGAAGAGCCTGGGAAGGAATATTTAATGGTGCTTGATTTTTGATAATGTCGGTTTGTTTAATAGTTTAATAGAGGTAGGGCTTAGGTGCATAGCATTTTTTCTGGGGGATATGATAATAAAACCATGTCGTAAAACTTAATATTTCTTTTAAAAAATAATATATGAGAGAAGGAATATAGCAAAAATAGTCGAATAATGACGAATAAAGGAGTGCTTCTCAATCTTAAATAGGTGGTAAAGCATTATGAGTAGAGGCATATATTATTGTATGCAAATTGCGCAAAAAATTAAACATTCTGCAAAATGTTGGGCTTGCATATGGGGAATTAACTCGAATAAAATATAATTACATCGGAAAAAAGAGGTAATATCGGGAGATTGAGACAACTTTTCAATTTCCTGAATGAAATAAATTATAAAAAAGAAAGGGGTAAAATAATGCTTGACCCAACACAATTTAAAGATTGGCAAATTGCTGCAGAGGCCGAAAAATCAATGCCGAGTCCTGAAGAATGGCAAGAAAAGCTGGGCCTGGAAAAAGATGAAATGATTCCTTTTGGAAAAACTCCGAAACTTGACTTTCTCAAAATTATCGACAGGTTAAAAGATCGTCCGGATGGTAAGTACATAGAAGTAACTGCAATTACTCCAACTCCTTTGGGAGAAGGTAAATCTACTACAGCATTAGGATTGATAGAAGGATTGGGCAAAAGAGGGATGAATGTCGGCGGTTGTCTGCGTCAACCTTCCGGTGGGCCCACGATGAATGTTAAAGGGTCGGCGGCCGGCGGTGGAAATGCTCTGCTCATACCAATGACAGAGTTTTCCCTTGGTTTAACCGGGGATATTAATGACATTATGAATGCCCACAATCTGGCAATGGTTGCTCTTAACGCCAGAATGCAGCATGAGGCAAATTATGATGATGCCGAGCTGGCAAAAAGAAATTTACGAAGATTAGACATTGATCCCAAGAATATTGAGATGGGCTGGATTATTGACTTTTGCGCCCAGGGTTTGAGAAACATTATTATGGGTATCGGGGGCAAAAGAGATGGCTTTATGATGTCCTCGAAATTTGGGATTGCCGTCAGTTCAGAGTTGATGGCAATTTTGGCTGTGGCCAGAGATCTAAAAGATCTTCGAGAACGCATTGGCAATATTGTTGTTGCCTACGATAAAAAAGGTAATCCGGTCACTACTGCCGACTTGGAAGTTGACGGTGCTATGGCAGCCTTTATGCGTAACACTATTAATCCTACACTCTGTTACACTGTGGAACATCAACCGTGTCTCGTCCATGCCGGTCCTTTTGCTAACATTGCTATTGGACAATCCTCCATTATTGGGGACCGGGTAGGCCTAAAAATGTTTGATTACCATGTCACGGAAAGTGGATTTGCTGCTGATATCGGATTCGAAAAGTTCTGGAACGTCAAAAGCCGCCTAAGCGGGCTGACACCGAATGTATCCGTCTTGGTTGCGACGATTAGAGCACTCAAAATGCATGGTGGCGGACCAACTGTTGTGCCCGGACGTCCTCTCCCTGAGGAATACACAAAGCAGAATTTAGGTTTGGTAGAAAAAGGTTTGGAGAATCTCCTGCATCATTTGGCCGTTGTCAAAAAATCCGGAATCAATCCGGTTGTTTGCATCAACGGTTTCCACACCGACACAAAGGAAGAAATTGAACTGGTGAAGAGAGCTGTGGAACAGGCCGGCGGCCGTTGCGCCGTTTCTGAGCATTGGAGATATGGTGGAGAAGGAGCATTGGAACTTGCGGATGCTGTTATTGATGCATGTAATGATCCGGTAGACTTTAAATTCCTCTATCCATTGGAAATGCCGTTGAGACAGCGTGTAGAGGTTATTGCCAAAGAAGTATACGGAGCGGAAGGTGTTGATTGGGCACCGGAAGCTGAAGCAAAGGCAAAGAGATTTGAAGCTGATCCCAAGTACAAAGAATTTGCGACGATGATGGTAAAAACCCACCTTAGTTTGAGCCATGACCCGACGCTGAAAGGCGTGCCGAAGAACTGGAGATTGCCTATCCGGGATGTCCTGGTTTACGGCGGTGCCAGGTTCCTCTGCCCAATGGCCGGTGCCATCAGCTTGATGCCGGGAACCGGTTCGGATCCTGCTTACAGGCGAATTGACATTGATGTGAACACTGGTAAAGTGAGCGGACTGTTCTAAGCAGAAACCTATGCAGTTAATCAGGAAGTCAAATCGGACTTCCTGATTATTTGCATTTGGCTAGCGAAGGCCGAAAGGGGTAATAAAGTTGACGCGGTTAACGGAGAAGGATATCACAGGGCTTGACCAGGAACTAGTTAGTTACAACCGGGATTTGCTCAAAAAAACAGGGATGACTTTGAGAGAGATCGCCTGCTTTGCTTCTGGCGTACGGGAGGAAGAATTTATTCAGGCCGGGGAAAAACTTAAAGTGGCGGTCGTTCCGATAACTGCGGGCTTAGGGGTTATCGGCGGGTTTGTTCATTCTGTCCAAAGTATAACTCGCTTCCTGGGATTTGAGACAGTAATTACCCGGAGGACAGATGTAGATGGATTCTATGAAGCAACTGAAAAAAAAGCAGATATTGTCTTTATGGCTGATGACAACAGGTTTATTGCCGTAAATTTACATAGGGGTTTTGTCGCAGATAACGGTGTCGCAACCGGCAGGGGTTATGTGGCAGCTCTGTATGGCATGTCCGCGGGGTTGGAAGATCAAAAAGTATTAGTACTAGGGGCAGGACCGGTAGGGAGAGCTGCTTTAAAGTTTCTTCAAGAACTAGGGGCCCGGAGCGCTGTTTTTGACATTAATTCTTCGGCAACGGCAGATTTGGCAAATCAGGATGGAATAACAGTCGAACACCACATTGACCAGGCTCTTATCCGTTACCCGTATTTGGTTGATGCAACTCCCCAGGGCTCTTTTCTTACATTGGAAAAATTACATAAAAATATCATGGTGTCCGCTCCGGGCGTTCCTTTAGGGCTTACCACTGATACATATACAATGATTGAGGAACGGGTGATTCATGACCCGCTGCAGATTGGGGTAGCGGTGATGCTGGCTTTAGTCAGTAAAAACTAACCAACTTCTAAAGATAAGGATTACCAAAATTAAACGTTGCAATATTGAAAAAAATAGTCGAAAATTGTAAGAAGGAGTAGCTTAATAAATCATAGATTTAGGTTATAAAAAAGAACCTTAGATTAAGGGAGGGGTGCAAGAGATGAATAACCGATTTAAGGAATCTTTGCTGGATCCCAATACCATGTCTGTCACCTGGGAATTAGTTCCGGGACGGGGTGCAAGGGAAAAATCTCAGATAAACGCCATTGCTGCTGCTGAACAGGCAGCAAAAGGCGGCAAAATTCATGCTCTGACTATTACGGATAATCCGGGTGGTAATCCTGCAATATTGGCGGATGCTTTGGGGATGGATATTCTCAAGGTGGGAATTGAACCACTTGTTCATTTTACCTGCAAGGATAAAAATCGAAACCAATTAGAAAGCCAGCTTTATTCTCTGGACCGGGCAGGGATCCGTAACTTGTTAATCATGACGGGTGATTACCCGGTAACCGGTTTTGAGGGAAGGCCAAAACCGGTATTTGACATTGACCCTACCCATACTTTAGAGTTAATTGGTGAAATGAACCGGGGTCTGGAGTATCCTGGGTTTAAAGGCACGATTAAACACCAGCCCAGTGACTTTTTTGCCGGGGCAGCTGTTTCCCCTTTTAAAGGAACAGAAGCAGAACAGATGGTCCAATATTTTAAAATGAAAAAGAAGATAGAATCCGGTGCCCAGTTTATTGTTACTCAGCTTGGTTATGACGCACGTAAGTTTCATGAAGTAATTCAATTTATGAAATTAAACAACTTGAATGTGCCCATTGTGGGAAATCTTTATATTCTACCATTTGGGGCAGCCAAAATAATGAATAAAAACCAGATTCCTGGATGTGTCGTTACCGATAAGCTTGTTGCCGAATTGGACAAGGAACGGACGGCACCGGATAAAGGCGTAGGTGCAAGGCTACTGCGTGCTGCCAAGATGTATGCCATCATGAAAGGAATGGGCTTTGACGGGGTGCATATTGGTGGCCACAATATTAAATATGAGCAGGTTGAATACATCATTGAAAAAGGGGAAGAGCTGAGTGCCAATTGGCTTGATTTGGTACGCGAATTCGATTACCCGATGCCTAACGGATTTTATCTTTATGAAAAAGACGAGAAAACGGGACTTAACACCGAAACTCTGACGAACAGAAAGGGACGACCCCTTGATACTCCGGTGCAATTTGTTTACAGATTGTCCCGGGTGGTGCACAGCCTAATTTTCGAACCAAATAAAAACTTTTTTGGTTTGATGCGAGGTGTATCCAAGGCAGTTGATGGGACCGGAATGGAAAAGTACTATCACTGGCTGGAACATATGGCTAAAGTGATGATCTATGACTGCAAAGACTGTGGCGATTGTGCCTTGACAGATGTAGCATACAGTTGTCCCATGTCCCAATGTCCGAAAAACCAGCGAAACGGTGCCTGCGGGGGCAGCTTCAACGGCTGGTGCGAAGTCTACCCCAATGAAAGAAAATGTGTTTATGTTAAAGCCTATGCCCGGTTAAAGAATTATGGACAGGAAATGCAGCTTGATTCTTATCACGTTACACCATGTAACTGGGATCTTTATCAAACTTCATCTTGGATAAATTTTTATTTGGGTAGAGACCACTCAGCGAAACGTTTGAATATTCCTAAAGTGGAAAAGAAAAAGAAATAATAGATTGATGCTTTGAAAAAATGATGATAAATGGCAAACAAAAAACGCGGTAAGAGCAGCATTTTCAGGCTGTTGAGAAAGGGTATTTAAGTTTTTACATTCCGGCTTCAGGCAAGGAATTTACCCGATCAAATGGAATGTTGCTTTTTCAACAACTTAAAACGCGGCAAAAGGCCGCGTTTTAAACTTGGTTTTTTGTAACAGTGCTGGTCATTGGGAATACTGGATAGCTGTGATCGAATACTGAATAATTCTACTATCTGTCGTATTGTAAAGAGGATTAGCGCGGATTACAGCAAGTATGAAGAAAATCTGTCGGATAACTACAGGAGGAGAAAATGTCTTTAGTTCTAGGTATAGATACAGGAGGAACATATACCGACGGGGTAGTCGTGGATCTAACTGAAAAAAAGATAATTGCCAAAGGTAAGAGCCTGACAACCAGAGAAGATTTGGCAATTGGTATTCGAAATTGTATTAATCATTTGGAATTCAACCAATTTGACCAGATTAATGCTGTTTCATTGTCTACGACACTTGCCACCAATTCTATTGTGGAAGGCCGGGGTTGTACCGTGGGTTTGGTATTAATTGGTCACGAACCTTTGGGGACACTTCCGACAGAACATATTGGAGTAATTTCCGGAGGACATGATATCAAAGGTTTTGCCCAGGAAGATTTGGATCTCTCGGAGGCCCGTCGAGTTTTGGAAAGGTTTCGAGGTGTAGTTGATGCGATTGCTGTGTCCGGTTATTTAAGCATTCGGAATCCGGAGCATGAGCTGCAAATAAGGGACCTAGTGCAAGAAACGTTGCATCTCCCGGTGGTGTGCGCGCACCAGTTGACAACAAGTCTGGGTTTTCATGAACGGACAGTAACTGCTGTGTTGAATGCACGATTAATGCCAATAATTGAAGAACTGATGGTATCAGTTAAAGAGGTTCTTAACGAAAGAGAAATTGATGCCCCAGTGATGATCGTTAAGGGCGATGGTAGTTTAATGAGTGAGACTCTGGCCAAGGAAAAACCGATCGATACTATTCTTTCCGGACCGGCATCCAGTATTATTGGCAGCACGTTCTTGACTGGCAGACCGGAGGCGCTTGTTTTAGATATGGGAGGAACAACCACTGATATAGCTGTGCTGGAAAACGGTGTTCCCCGGCTTAATCCGGAAGGGGCTATGGTAGGGCGGTGGCTGACCAGGGTGGAGGCTGCCGAAATCTCTACTTATGGATTAGGCGGGGATAGTTATCTCCAGGTTAATCGGGAGGGAAAACTAATGGTTGGTCCGGAAAGGGTTTGGCCGCTTGCCGTAACAGCGTTTTCTCACCCTCACTTAGTGCATGAATTAAAAAGATATTTAATCAAAGACTATAGGCTAATGTTTGCCCAGCCAACAGATTGCTTTTTCTTATTAAAAGAACCTGGGAAAGGAGCATTGAGCCAATTAGAAAAATGCATAATTAATGAACTTCGCCAAGAGCCCCATTCATTGTTTTATTTAGCGGAAAAGTTGGATTTGGATCCAATTCTATTTAATTTCCAACATCTGATTAACCAAGGAATCGTGGCGAGGGTATCATTTACACCAACAGACGTGCTCCATGCTCAAGGGACTTATACTCAATGGAATGTAGAGGCCGCTCAATTAGGGGCGGAAATTTTGGCTGAGATGGCAGGAACGTCTACAGAAGAATTTCTCAATGATGCCCAGGAAAAGATTATCGTCCAATTATGTTTAGCGGTTGTGGAGAGCTTGATTAATAGAGAAGGACAATTTTTGGCTTTTCAGGATAACACAACAGCCATGTATTTTGTAAATAAAGCGATCCTACCAAAGGAGAAAAGTCACTTAGATTGTATATTGAAAGCAGGGATGCCGATTATTGCCATTGGGGCGCCGGTACAAGCTTGGCTTCCCCCCGTAGCTCAGAGGTTATATACGGAGTTGGTTATTCCGGAACATGCGGAAGTAGCAAATGCGGTGGGAGCTGCTGCGGGAAAAATCATGGAAACAGTCCGGGTGTTAATAACGCCGGGGGATGATTATAGTGGCTATTTGGTTCATGGGCCTCGGGAATTAAAGGCTTTTAGTGAGTTAGAGGATGCTGTGGATTATGGCGTAAACGAAGCAAAAAAACAGGCAGCAGCGATGGCGAAAAAGGCGGGAGCAAAAAACTTTGAGTTGTTGGTTGACCGGAAAACAGTTTATACTAATTTGTTAAATTTTAATGAGCAAATGTTTATTGAGTGCCGGATTGAAGTTACTGCCGTTGGCCGGCCGGATTGGGAAAAGAGTAAATAATATCAAGTAGTGGTTATTAGTAAAATTACCAGGCGAGAGAGCCTGGTTTTTTTATCTTATTGCATTTTCTACCCGATTGGTCGATGGTAAAGAATGAAAATAGGGGGCCAATGTTTAAGCCGGACCGATTTATAATATAATTTAAACTTATAATTCGTCAAATAACCCAAGCTAATTAACTAGATATATCAGTTTTTTTTTCAATAAAAAAATAATAATGTAAATAGGAAGAGAAGAGAGATACAAAACTAACGTAAGTTGTCAGAATAGTCTGAAATAAATTTATTGAACTTTGCCGCATCATATGGTAGCATGTGGCATATAATAATTAGAAGAAAAAATAAAGGTGGCGGGATATGAACAAGAGCCAAATAAGAATACTTTTTGTAGGTATTCTTTGCTTGTTTTTTTTGTGCCTCTCATATATCTCTACAGCCTCTGGCATTGAGGTCCGTTCTCCGCACCGATATCTTGCAGGCCAAAATCAGGAGGATTATCGGCAGCTAGTAAAAAAACGTTTTGCTATTTCGGAAATAGGTATTCTTCTAATTACGGGAGCCGGGATCCGGCTTTTTAGAACAAGGAAGTCCAACGAGTTATCCAGCGGTTATGTTTCCGAGAAATTAGGGGAGTTGGCAGTGTTAAGTAATAATCCTGATTATTCGGAGGAACATCAATCCAGAAGCAATCAACTTATCAAAGAAATACGGCAGTTCTATTTTCGTAAAGAATTTTATTAATCCATTAATCACCCCTGACGGGGTATTTTTTTGTCTCCATGTTCTAGGGGGTCATATACTTGTTTGGGATTATTTTATTGTTAAGCAAATTATGCATATCAGCAAACTATGGATAGGGTCACAGCGAAGCGTCCTAGGGAAGGTATGGGTTCCCTGGGAAAGAACAAAAGCATTACTGATGAATGCCAAAAGGCATGAAATGATTTTGTTCTGGTGCTATACTATAGGTAAGAAAAACTTGTACTATAACACTGTGTGGAGGTTGGAACTGATGAATGAAGTCATCAATGCCATTCTCACGAGGCGGAGTATCCGAAAGTATTCAGGTGAATCAGTACCGGAAGAAATGGTTACCGTGTTGCTCCAGGCGGCAATGAGCGCTCCCACAGCCCGTAACCAACGGCCTTGGCAGTTTATTGTGGTCAGGGACCATGAGATTTTACGAAAGATCCCTGATTTTAATCCATACGCAACGCCGCTTTATAGTGCTGATATGGCAATTCTTGTATGTGCTGACAAAAAGCTGATAAAATCAGAGGGCTTTTGGGGGCAGGACTGTTCCGCTGCCACAGAGAATATTTTAATTGCCGCTCATTCTCTGGGTTTAGGCGGGGTATGGATAGGTGTTTATCCCAAGAATGAATTGATGGACCTGTTGGCCAAATTATTTGATTTGCCTGATCATGTAGTGCCATTTTCGTTAATCAGTCTTGGCTTTCCTGCAGAAACCAAACCTGAATCAGAGAAATTTGACCAATCCCGAGTCCACTATAATAAATGGTAATAGGAAAAAAATTGATAAAGTTTGTGATGTTACATGAGAGAGGTAGATTGATGGGAAACTAAAACATCATGCTTGCTGGGAGGATTATGATGTTTGGTTTGCTGCATACAGGAGATTCCTATCAATCCCAAACGGAACATTTGGTGCACTGTACTCAGACCTATTTAAAGCTATGCTACGGCAATGCGCGGGATATCTTTGAATTGGCCAAGGAGAATCGGGAATTGATTTCTTTTTGGGCAAAAAATCGGGAGCGGAGCCAAGAATCAAGATCTAATCTGGAAAAACAAAAGAATGCGGAAAAAGTAGAGGACCAAATTCAAGAGTATTACCGGGAACTGATTATTCATTCCTGTACTACAAAGCTTTATGCTTCGTTTTCCTTAGAATCATTTATCAACGCCTTTGCCACTTTTTTAACTAACCGAAAAATATTAGTCAGTGTTCAGGATGAGGCTAAGGAAACAATTCTCCATTATATTAGCCGTCTTTATGATAAGATGAGTACCTTGGATAAATGGGAAGAGGTAGCCGCTCAGTTCGGCAGTACGCAGCTGAACAAACGAACAATTCTTTGGAAAAAGTTCTGTGAGCTCTATCGTTTTCGGGACAGTGCTGTTCATGATAAGCCAATTTTTATCCGCCGGACAGGGGATGTGGTCCAGATAAAAAGAGGTGTGATCAGGCAGGTAAAAGTTGAAAGCAAGGAGACCTCGGCAATAGCTCGTTACATTAATGACGCCTACCAAGCCTGTAAAACCCATGACGATATGATTCGGAAGTTATATACGATTACTGGAGTAAAAGAAGAAGAGGGGAATACTCAGTTTTATGTCCTCCCTAATAACTATCATCGCAGGATTAAGACGGTAGTGAAAAAATTAGAGGAATTAGAACAGCAGATTAAGGCCGGTTATTAATAAATGGTGAGACGCATCTTTTGTGACGCTTTATATTTATTAATTGGGAAGGGCCGGACATCATAAAGAGGCAAATGTGCAATCAAATATACGCTTGCCGGAGCTTTAATAAAAATAATCGGATGAAGTCGGGTATCAAGCAGGAGGCATAATGGATGATTTGATTTTACCTTTGGGGGAAATTAAGTTTCGCCACCTAAACCTATTTGGTAGTAAAGCCGTTAATCTTGGGGTGATTACACGGGAGTTAAAAACTCCACCAGGTTTTTGTCTTAGTGCACAATGTTATACTACCTGCCTTCGAGACGCCGGTGTATTAAAAAAGGTTATCGGATTAGCTGAAGAAGCTGAAGACAAAGATCTCGAAACTATTAATAAAGCATCCCGAGAAATTAACAGAATAGTTACCGCTGTTTCCTTGCCAAAGGATGTAGAAAATGCTCTCAAGGAAGCTTATTTTTGCATTGAGAAAAATCACCAAACAGTTAAAGTTGCCGTAAGGTCTTCTGCAACGGCGGAGGATCTGCCCTCAGCATCATTTGCCGGACAGTTGGAAAGCTTTTTAAATATCGAATCATTTCCTGAGGTAGTTAAGGCGGTGAAAATGTGCTGGGCATCACTCTGGACCCCCCGGGCAATACATTACCGACACGAGAAGGGTATTGGACAGAAGGGAATAGCCATGGCTGTGATTGTTCAGGAAATGGTTCCGGCCAAAAGTGCGGGCGTTATGTTTACAGCCAATCCTATTACCGGTTCCCGCAAAGAGTTTTATATAGAAGCGGTAAGCGGTTTGGGGGAGGGTTTGGTTCAGGGAGAGAAGAATTCCGACCGTTATATTGTAGACAAAAAGAGTTTTGCTATTTTAAAAAAAGAAACGGTGGAGAGAGATTCTTATCTCAACGACTTTCAAATTAAAACCCTGGCAGATTACGGGGCGAAACTGGAGTTTATGTATCAGGAAAACCAGGATATTGAATGGGCAATGTACCGGGGCGAAATCTACATTTTGCAAACCAGACCGATCACTACTCTGGAGGATGAAGAACCGGAAAGTCTTGCCGTCGAAAAGATGACTCCCATTCAGAAAGACGTTTGGATTAATATAAACGAGCGTTTTCCTGAGCCCATTATGCCCATTGACGGTATTATTGCTAAGATTTATTATCTCAGCCTTTTTTCCGCTTATCGGGAACTGGGATTCTCTGTTCCATATGTGGATTGGGGAAAAGTTGAAGAAGGCTTGTTTCCGGAGTTTTTTATCCCTCCTGCCATTAAGCCAAGTCCCCTGCGCTTATTTAAACTAATGAAGGCTATTAATTGGGATATTGAAAAAGAATGGAGAGAAAATGAGGGCCTTTTTGATAAGTATTTAAAGCTTTTAGAGGACGAGAGGCTAAAAGAATTCCCCTTGGAAATAATTATGGAATATGCTGAAGATGCTCTGAGGGATTTTCAGCGCACTTTAACATTTCGTTACTTCTTATACATCCAGTATGGGGGGCTCTATCATGCTTTCGCTCGGCTGTTAAGTTTGTTCTACGGTAAAAAAGGTCAAGTTGTTTTAGAGGGATTAACCGCAGGGTACCCTCAGATTACCATGGAATTGAACGAAAAGCTGATGGAGCTGGCATGGAAGGCAAAAACCTCTAATCAAGTGAAGGATGCTGTTGCCAATTCCGAAGTTGCTCAAATAAGGGAAGCGCTTATCGGGATTCCAGAGGGCCAAAATTTTCTCCAAGCTTTTGATGAATTTTTGGAAAGGTATGGGGACAGGGAACTGTCCCAAGGATTAGGCGGTTTAGCAGCGCCAACTTGGCGGGAAAAACCCGAAGTGGTCTGGGGGATGTTAAAAGGTATATTACTGATGGAGGGTTCTCCGGAAGGTCATGAGGAGTTTATGGCAAGGCGTCGGGAGAATGCGGAAAGGGAATTACGCCAGCTTACTTCTCACGGGATCGGAAGAGTATTGCCATTAAAAAAAATCAGTGAAAAACTGATTGATGCCTCCCGTAAATATAATGGGTTTCGGGAAAACAGTCATTTTTATTTGACCCGGGCAATGACCGTTTTCCGGGTATTGTTTCTCCAAATGGGAAATCGCTTGGTTAGGCGCGGTCTCCTGGACCACGATGAAGATATTATGTATCTTTCCTTTTTTGAGGTCAAGGATTTGCTTTATGCACTCTACAGTCATCAGAACATTAGTAAGCTGGAATTGGCGGAAAAGATCGGGTCTCGTAAAGAGAGACAAAAGCGGCGCCGAAAAAGGTGGTCCAGTCGAAACCTGAGTATTGTATCTGATGGTGAAGAGGTCTTAAAAGGGATTGGAGCCAGTAGCGGGGTGGTTTCCGGTCCGTGTAGAGTTATTACCAATCCGGAAGAATTTTTCCGCTTAAAGCCGGGAGATATTTTAGTAGCTCAATATACCAACCCAGCCTGGACACCGGTATTCTCCTTTATTGGCGGCTTGGTGGTGGAATACGGAAGTACCGTTTCCCATGCTGCCATTATCGCCCGGGAATACGGCATCCCTGCTGTGATGGGGGTAAACGGAGCTACCGGACTTCTTAAAGACGGGCAAATGGTTACAGTGGACGGACTCCAAGGGTTGGTTCGGCCTAATTAGTTATTGCCTGGAAAATCATACCGTATTGTTACATTATTAATTGTATTTTTCGAGAAGCTCTTCAGTTATTTTTACTCCCGGTTCTATCCGGATAATATCTTTTTCTTCAATACCATTTACCAGGGAAGATAATAAATCCAAATTACCGTTGGTTTCAGTAGTTTCCCAATTAAAGAAACGGGCAATCTTTTCCACCTGGTCGCGGTATTGCTGAATATTTTTTATTCCTGGGGTCACAATGAACATTGCTTTTCGGTAACGTCCGTAAAGGGTGTCGATCAAGGATTTAGCGGTTTCACTACCGTATTTTTGTTCATATTCAAGAAATTCGGCATAAGGGCTCCGACCGTAGTCTAACCACCCTTGGCTGAAATAGTAGACGGCGGAGTCCTTTTGTAAAAATTCCATATGTCTCTTATTAGAGCCAAGCAAAAGCCCGATGCAATCATGAGTGCGGGGAAATAAAAGAGGTACGTTAGGAGAAACCAGGTCGATTAAAATATTGGAGCAACGGCTGTTTGTTAGAATAATTAAATCATAGTCCTGAGATTCGTCAATAATTTGCTGCAGTTTTTTATGCAGCATTACCGGATTGGCGTGGAAATTAAAATCAAGGAATTCACAGTCGGTGTTTTCCGGAATTCCTATCCAGCGAATCTCATTCATGATTGAGGCACAGCCGATCAGTTTAATTCTCATTTTGCCCCCCTCTGATTTGTGCAATAGCAAAATCGCAGTTTTTCATAGTATGATTTTCGACAAAATAGACAAAAATCCTGCACATGATTTTTGAGGGTTTTTATATGGTTTAGTTCTCATAAGATAGACCGTTATAAAAGCAGTTCTTATTTGTTTTCCTTCAACTGGAAGAGTGTTTTCATAGGCAGCGGATTTTGCTATACTGATATTTGAATTGAAAAAAATAGTCCGGAGGTTGAATTCATGAAATTATGGGGCGGCAGGTTTGCCAAAAAGACAGATAAATTAGTAGAGGATTTTCATTCCTCAATTTTTTTTGATCAAAGACTCTACCAACAGGATATTAATGGGTCGATTGCCCATGCCCGGATGCTGGGACAGCAAGGAATTATTACACAAGAAGAAGCGAATATCTTAGTAAAGGGATTGCAGGAAGTCCTGGAAGATATCAAGGAGGGCAGGGTAGAGTTTGAGGTAGATGCTGAGGATATCCATATGAACATAGAAAAAATTCTCACAGAACGGGTAGGTGATGTGGGGAAAAAGCTCCATACTGCCCGGAGTAGAAATGATCAGGTAGCGCTGGACCTACGCATGTACTTAAAAGAAGGAATCAAGGAAACAGCAGAACTACTACTGGAACTAGGGGAGACCCTTTTGAATTTAGCTGCCCGACACACCGAAACTGTAATGCCGGGTTATACTCACCTGCAGAAAGCTCAGCCGATTACTTTTGCCCACCATCTTTTGGCATACTTTCAAATGTTTGCTCGAGACATTGATCGACTGAGGGACTGTTACCGCAGAATGGACGTGATGCCATTAGGTTCCGGAGCCCTGGCCGGGACTACTTTTCCGATTAACCGGGAATTTGTCCGGGAGCAGCTGGGTTTTGCCAAAGTAAGTGATAACAGTTTAGACGGGGTTTCCGACCGAGACTTTGCCGTAGAATTTTGTGCTGCGGCCTCGCTCATTATGATGCACCTTTCCCGGTTTTCCGAGGAAATAATACTTTGGTCAAGTCACGAGTTTAAGTTTATTATTCTTGATGATGGTTACAGTACCGGCTCATCAATCATGCCACAGAAGAAAAATCCTGATGTCGCCGAACTGGTCCGTGGGAAGACAGGGCGTGTTTACGGTGATTTAATGGGTCTGTTAACAATGCTTAAGGGCCTGCCCCTGGCCTACAATAAAGATATGCAGGAAGATAAAGAAGCAGTATTTGATGCTTTGGATACCGTGAAAAAATGCCTTCTCGTGTTTTCTCCCATGCTTGCCACGATGAAGGTGAATAAAGATATGATGCGGGCCGGGGCGAAAGGGGGATTTATTAATGCTACCGATGCGGCAGACTATCTTGCCGCTCGTGGTGTACCCTTCAGGGAAGCTCATGCGGTTGTGGGAAAGCTGGTTTTATACTGTGAACAACATGAGAAGGCTCTGGAGGATTTAGAGCTGGAAGAACTGCAGCAGTTTTCTCCCCTGTTCCAGCAGGACATTTTTCAGTATATTTCTTTGGATCATTGTGTTAAAGTAAGAAATGTACCGGGTGGTCCGGCTCCTGCCGCTGTTATGGAGGCAATCAAACAAGGCCAAAAACTTCTTGATGAAATAAGAGAATGGTAGTTTCTTTGTAATAATTTTCTTGCCTTTTTAATATTATTAAGATACAATAACTAATAACCTGCGTAGTTAAATTGAAAAGGGGGGTAGGATGGCAGTAAGGAAGGTATGAAGGAACGCAGGGCGTAGGTATGTACTTAGCTTAGTATGGAAGGATGGTAGGAAAATTGAAAATTTTTATTGTGCTCATTTATGTGGCTGCCCTATTGGGCATGGGCTATGTCAGTATGAAAAAAACCAAAACTCTTAATGACTTTTTCCTGGGGAATCGGTCGGTAGGTCCTTGGGTATCGGCGTTTGCGTACGGTACTACCTACTTTTCGGCCGTGCTCTTTGTCGGGTATGCCGGGAAGGTAGGTTGGGGTTTTGGTCTTTCTTCTTTATGGATTGTGGTGGGGAATGCATTGTTAGGGAGCTTTCTTGCCTGGAAAGTGCTGGCAAAGAGGACCAGAGCCATGACTGCCCGGCTGGGCGCCATTACCATGCCGGAGTTTTTGGAAAAGCGTTATAACAGCCAGGCTTTTAGAATTATCGGTGCTTTAATTATCTTTATTTTTTTCATTCCCTATTCAGCATCAGTTTACATGGGTCTAAGCTATTTCTTTGAATCCATTTTTGGGATACCCTATGCATATGCTTTAATTTTTATGGCTTGTGTTACCGCAGTATACTTAATAATGGGCGGATACTTTGCGGTTACGATGACATCCTTTATCCAGGGGATCATTATGATTATCGGCGTAGTAATTATGCTCTTCTATATTGTCGGAAGTGAGACAGTCGGCGGCTTGACAAATGTTGTCCCTGCTCTTTCCGCAATTGATCCTAAGCTGGTGGCACCGGTCGGACCTGCAGGAGGGATTTCACTTTTTTCCATGGTGATTCTCACCTCTTTAGGTGCTTGGGGCCTTCCTCAAATGGTACAGAAATTTTATGCCATCAAGAATGAAAAAGTTATTAATACTGCTGCTTGGGTGACGACGGGTTTTTCTTTGCTGATGGCATTTGGCGCATATTTTACCGGTAGTTTAAGCCATCTCTTCTTTGAGAACTTAGATAGATTCGGCGGTAATCCTGATTTGATTACACCCACAATAATTCAAGAAACCCTTCCTGCTGCGATGGCACTTGTGATTTTGCTGTTAGTGTTTTCCGCATCTATGTCTACTTTGGCATCGTTGGTGTTGGTCTCCAGTTCATCCATTGCCGTGGACTTGGTACAGGTGGTAAAGCCCAATGCGGATAAGGGAAAATCAATGATGTTAATGAGGGTATTGTGTTTAGTGTTTGTTGGCTTTTCGCTATACCTGGCAGTGAAGCCTAATGCGATCTTAAGTCTGATGGCCTTTTCTTGGGGAACGGTAGCCGGTTCTTTTCTCGCTCCTTATGTTTACGGGTTGTTTTCTCGCAGGGTAACCTCAGCTGGAGCTTGGGCCGGTTTAATCACCGGGTTTACTATATCGGTAGTTTTCTCTATTATTTTCCCGGAACAGATTCCTTTGGCCGGGTCTCTCGCTATGCTGGTGCCGTTGATTGTAGTCCCGGCTGTCAGCGCGATAACTTCTCCGCTACCAGCGGAACACCTTGAATGGGTATTTGGTGATGAGATTAAAAGTGATTCAACTAAAGAAGGAAGGAAATGGGCAACAAATAATATGGGATAAAAACATTAAAGTTAAAGGAATTGCAGAGGGGTAGCGGGAATTTGATTGCCGCCGACTATGCTGAAACGCGTTAATTAGCGTGGATATTGGGAACCGCACTTTTGTGGAGAAAGTGCGGTTCCTAAATAATGTAAATATTATTTTGAATATAGAGGGAAAATAGGAAAAAAACTGGTATATTCTTACTAAGATTGTTATAATAAAGCGCAAGCATTTAATTTTCTGGACAAGCAAGTATAGGTTAAGAACAGGAGGTTTTCCATGGCTGGAAAGATTGCACTGGTCACCGACAGCACTGCGGATTTAACCCGAGAATACATAGCGGAAAACAACATTTTTGTTTTACCTCTAAAAGTTGTCTACCGGGAACGGGAGTATCTGGACCGAATTGAAATTGAGCCTGAAACTGTTTACAGCAGACTGGGGGAAGAAGTTCCCTCCACATCCATGCCTTCTATGGGAGAAGTGATGGATTTATTCACCCGTTTGGTAAGGGAAGGTTATCAAGAAGTGTTGTCGATTCACATCTCCAGTGGTTTAAGCGGCACCTTTAATACCATTCGCTTAGCTGCCAGCCAATTTCCCTCCTTGAAAATTGAAGTGTTTGATTCCAAATCAATATCTATGGGTATTGGATTACTTGTGCAGGAGGCAGCAGAGCTAATAAAAAAGGGAAATAAATTGTCATCTGTTTTGGATCGGATTCATCAGGTGCGAAATGAGATGACGGTGACATTTGTTGTAAAAACATTGGAGTATTTAAAAAGGGGGGGACGCATCGGCTACGTCGCGGCAACTATGGGAAGTCTCTTAGACTTAAAGCCGATTATTTCCGTTAACCACGAGGGTAAATATTTTACTCTGGCCAAGGTGCGAGGTCGGAAAAAATCCCTGCAAAAAATCGCAGAATTGGTCAAAGAAGCGACAGAGAAAAATAAACTAAAGCTGATAGTGATGCATGGTGATGCCTTGGAGGAGGCAAAATGTTTATTAGAGGAAATCAAACAATCTACAGGGATAGGAAACATTAATTTAGGCGAAGTAGGTCCTGTGATTGGCGTGCATACCGGACCGGGTGTGGTCGGTGTGGCATATTATCCTGTTTAGCTAAATAAAAAGCTTTTTAAAGGAGTATCCGGTGGGAAAACAAATGGTAGTAACTGCGGCTTTAATTGAAAAGGACAAGCGGGTCTTAATTACCCAGCGTAAAGCCGATACTTCTCAACCTCTTAAATGGGAGTTTCCCGGGGGGAAGCTAGAGTTTGGAGAAACGCCTGAGCATTGCCTGTTTCGGGAAATTCAAGAGGAGCTGAATGTTCTTATTGCGATTAAGGGGGTTTTTGATGTTGTTTCCCATATTTACGGTGATACTCAAGTTATTTTGATCTGTTACCGGTGTTCTTACATTTCGGGCAAGCTTATGCCTTTAGAGTGTTGCGCTTTTGAGTGGGCAACTCCGGAAAACATTTTGCAGTATGATTTAGCTGCTGCCGACATACCGGTCGCCCGAAAATGGTCCTCTCGCCGTTTGACCATATCTCCCAAGGGTTAATCTCATTTCTGTTAGAAACCTTAGTTGCACTTATACTATAAACTTATTACTTTCTGATAGTATTAAAAAACAGGTCTGTCTTTTCCAGACAGGTTGCATCGATGAGGCCCTGATCGGTAATTTTCAGCTCAGGAATAACCGGTAAGGATAAAAATGACATGGTCATAAAGGGAGATGGAAGGGTACAGCCTGTTTCTTTTGCTGCTTGAAGCAAGCGTTCATATTGCTTAGCGACAGTAAAAACGTTTTCTTGGGACATTAATCCTGCTACCGGGAGTGCCAGAGATGCCAATATTTTTCCTTCCCGGACAACCGCCAGTCCCCCGCGCATATCGGCTATTTTTTGGGCAGCCAGTTCCATATCTTTTGCGTCTTTTCCCACCAGAATAATATTATGGCTATCATGGGCTACTGATGAAGCAAGAACCCCTTTTTGGATGCCAAAACCTTTTACCAGGCCAAGAGCGACATGCCCGCTTTTCCCATGACGCTCTACCACCGCAATCAGAGCAATGTCTCGCTCGGAAGCGATATCATCCGTTAGAATGCAGTTACTTTTTGTAATTATTTGATCCGGCAGCAATTCAATTACCCGTACATATTTTTTGTTGTTGGGAATGTTTAATATAAACTTGTTTTTTAAGTTTGGCAGATGGACAGTATCTAATATTGAAGAATCGTTATTATCAGGGGGAGAAAGTGCAATATGTTGATCGGAGGCGACCAGCCTCCCTTTTTTATATACTTTTTTCACATTAAACTCAGTGAGGTTGTCAACAACCACCAGATCAGCTTGGTAACCGGGCGCAATAGCCCCAAGCTTGGCTAAGCGGTAATGGCGGGCTGTGTTGATAGTAGCCATTCTTATTGCAGTGACCGGGTCAAGGCCGGCAGCCACTGCTTTTTTTAAGATATAATTTATTGAACCTTCTCTAATTAGGTCATCAGGGTGGCGGTCATCGGAACAAAAAGAAAAATAAGGCCAATTACGTTCATTAATCACTGGGAGTAATGCCATGAGATTTTTTGCCGCAGACCCTTCGCGGACCAGGATGTGCATTCCTAAGCCTAATTTTTCTTGCGCCTCTTTCGGGGTGGTGCATTCATGGTCGCTACTAATTCCTACCCCGCAATAAGCATTGAGATTTTTCCCCGCAAGACATGGGGCGTGTCCGTCAATCAACCGGTTTTGATGACATGTTATCCGGATTTTCTCCAATACATCTTCGTTCTGAAAAATTACTCCGGGGAAATTCATCATTTCTGCCAACCCTAAGGATTGGGGATAAAGACGAAAGGCCTCTGCAATCTTATTTGCATCCAGGCAGGCCCCGGAGGTTTCTAAATCAGTAGCAGGAACACATGAAGGAATCATCAAAAAAATATCTAAAGGCAGATCCCGGGAAGCGTTAACCAGATAATCGAGGCCTGCTAAACCCGCGACATTAACAATTTCATGAGGGTCGGCAATAACTGTTGTGATTCCGTGGGGGATGACAGCAGCGGCGAAATTAGCAGGGGTAAGCAGGGAACTTTCAATATGAATGTGGGCATCGATTAGCCCGGGAAGAAGATATCTCCCCTTGAGATCTATTACCTCTTCCCCCTTGGTATAAGGGCCTAATCCGGCAACAGTACTGCCGGCGATAGCAACACTGGTCGTTACTATCTCCCCGGAAAAGACATTAACTACTTGAGCATTTTTTATCAAGAGACTTGCCGGTATTTCCCCACAGGCTGTATCAATAACTTTTTTCATTATTTATATTCCTTTTCGCCGTCTCAGCACACCGGTGTTGGTGTGCTTTTCTTTTAATGTCCACGTGGCATACAGAGGATTTCTTTGATATTGGTATCAAATATATAAGCAGAATGTGCCGGTGTGAGAACCATGGCAGTATCAGCACCAACACCTGTACCGCCTACGGCAACAATCTCTTCTCCATAAGGAATCAATCCGGCATCTAATGCCATAACGGCCACTTCAACACAAACCTTCATTCCTTGACCAAACATTCTTAAGGTGCTGGCAATTATTTCTGCCGGGTAAACTCCTTGGAACTTAAAACGTAAGGCTCTATCTACGCCAGCCAGCAGGTGGGTGGTGGTGAGGACTTTTATTCCTGCTTCCTCTAGTTCTTCACGGATATTTTTTGGCATTTCATCTTCTCCTGGTTTATTAAAACCTACCTGATGGGTAACGCAAACCACGTTCAAACCGGAGGAAGCAAGTTTTAATGCTGTTTCACCGGAACAGGAAGCCACCACAAGGTGTTTGATGCCCAACTCTTTTGCTCTTTCAACGGCAATGTTTAATGTGGAATCGGTGTTGGCTTTTCCTTTCTTAACAAAGTACTGCATAATCCATTCTCCTTTTTTATAGTGATCAGTTTTAAAGCCTTTTATTTATGGGTTAATGCTAAAACGCACTTGGATGAAGTAAAACCGTACTTGCGACTAAAAAGTGTTATTTTAAACTCATCAAACAATATTATATGCTATTTTTTAGATGAATGTTAACACTAGTTTACCAGATTTTCGGGAATAAGTCATGTGGCTTGGATTTATCGCATATAATAATATAACCGAAAAATAGCTACTATATTTGCTGAAAAAGGAGGTTATTGTATAACACATATAGAACCATGATACATATAGTATAGCATAATTATATATTTCGCCTATAAGGGGAGGGTTAACAGTTTATCATGGGAGAGAAAATTACATTAAGCGTAATCAAGGCTGATGTAGGAGGGTTTGTTGGGCATTCTACGGTACATCCGGAACTTCTCGAGAAGGCCAATCAGGTGCTGGGAGAAAATGATACGCTAATTGACTTTTTTGTGGGAACGGTTGGAGACGATATCAACTTAATTATGACACACAAAAAAGGTGTGGACAGTGAGGAAATTCATAGGTTGGCTTGGGACACTTTTCTTGCTTGCACTGAGGTAGCTAAACAATTGAAACTATATGGTGCCGGGCAGGATCTTTTGGCAGATGCTTTTTCGGGAAATGTGAAAGGAATGGGGCCTGGAGTTGCCGAAATGGAATTTGAAGAAAGAGCATCTGAACCAATTTGTATTTTTATGGCGGATAAAACAGAACCCGGTGCCTGGAATTTACCGCTCTATAAGATTTTTGCCGACCCGTTTAATACCATTGGTCTTGTTATTGATCCGAAGATGCATGACGGCTTTAAGTTTGAGGTTCAAGATTTAATGAAGAACAAAAAAGTAGTCTTTGACTGTCCGGAAGAGCTTTATGATATGCTTATTTTTATTGGGGCACCAGGGCACTACTGTATTAAGAACATATATACCAAATCGGGAGAGATTGCGGCTACTTCCACCACACAGCGTCTTAATCTTATGGCCGGTCGTTATGTGGGGAAAGATGATCCGGTGTGTATCGTCCGGTGTCAGAGTGGACTCCCGGCAGTGGGAGAGGTATTGGAGCCTTTTGCTCAGCCACATTTAGTTGCGGGTTGGATGAGAGGGAGCCATATGGGTCCTTTAATGCCGGTAAGCATGAAAAATGCTGTACCAAGCCGTTTTGACGGACCGCCTAGGGTTGTAGGGTTAGGTTTTCAACTGGCCGAAGGCAGATTAGTAGGCCCGCAGGACTTTTTTGCCGATGTTGGTTTTGATAAAGCACGGGAAATTGCCAATGATGTGGCCAACTATATCCGGCGCATGGGACCCTTTGAACCTCACAGGTTAGGCCTTGAAGAGATGGAATATACCTCCATGCCGGAAGTTATGATAAAATTGAAAGATCGTTTTCGCGACATATAGAACTATTAAGGTAAAATAATTAAGTCTTCGTTTTAAAGCGTAGCCTAAATGCTGCGCTTTCTCTATTTACAGGGCTTCGAAAACCGTCACACCGAAGGCAAAAAATCATATAATGCTTACATATATTTATATTGAATTTTTCAAATGATTGTGTTGTAATAATGGTGTTATATTTCAATTACCCAGGAACAATTGTTGATTATGTAAGATCCTTAAAGCGGCAGATATGGTTATGTTTTATTATATTGTATAAAGATGAAATCAATGGTATAATTTTACGCATTATTATTTTTGGCAAGAAGGTTGGAATACGATGATTTACCGCAAGGCAAAGATGGCAGATGTGGAAACCATCCATGGGCTAATTAATAATTATGCCCGGTTAGGTTTGATGTTGGCAAGGTCACGCAGCTCATTGTATGAGTGCTTGAGAGAGTATACTGTAGTGGAAGAAAATAGCCAGGTGATAGGTGTTGGTGGTTTGCACATTTTATGGGCGGACTTGGCAGAAATACGTTCTCTTGCCATTGCTTCGGAATATGCAAAAATGGGAATAGGAAAACGGTTGGTAGGTTTTTTGGAAGAAGAGGCAAATGAGCTGGGTATTCCCAAATTATTTGCTTTAACCTACCAACCGGATTTTTTTGCTAAATGCGGCTTTACAGAGATATCCAATAAAGAGCTGCCTCCAAAGGTATGGAAAGAGTGTATCAATTGTCCAAAGTTTCCAGACTGTGATGAGTTTGCAATGGTAAAAATTTTAGATGCTTCAAATAATTATTCCCGCATGTTTAAATAACCGACACTATTCTTTTTTGATAAACAAACTTATTGTTAGAGCAAATTTCTTTTGATCAACCTGACAAATGCATCTATGTGTTCTTTGGCACAAGCATTTGCTTTTAATGAGCAGGTGCTCAGGAAGGAACTGGTGAAAAGAGCTTTAAATGCTTTGAGTACAGAAGTTTCCGGACCTATGCAGTTTGAATAATAATCTAACTAATTATTTAAGCACGGTTTGGCCGTGCTTTTTTTCTTTTTTAGGTTCAGCCTGTTGTGACAAAGGATTTGCTTAAAAAGTGTTGAATTTTTACCGGGAACAATATTATTTCAATAGTCGTCTAAAAAATAAGCTGTGATTTTGATTGGGGGACCAAAAAGTGAGGAAGAATCCGAAAATACCGGTTATCGCACTGGTTCTTTGTGCCTTAGTCGGGATGGTTGCCTTGTACTTCAAAGGAGGACAGCAGGTTGTTGACTTAACCAGTGCCCAGGCGGCAGAGATTGAGCTGGAACCTACCCAGGCCGACAGTGCTGGAGTAGATCCAAATTCCCGGTTTCTATTAAAGTCTTCAGTATCCCTGGATGAAGAAATGGTGGCAAATAATCTTTCCATTGAGCCACAGGTAAATTTCCATGTGGAAGACGGTGCTGATGAAGAATTTTTGATTGTTCCAGAAGATACTCTTGAGGCCAATCAAGTTTATAAGTTTTCTTTATCCCTAAGTAAGGAGCATTCTCTTAAGTGGGCTTTTCAAACAAAAGGACAGTTTAAAGTTACCGGTACCCTTCCCAGGGATCAATCGACTGGGGTACCCATTAATACCGGGATAGAGGTATCTTTTAGCCACCTGAACTTTGCCGACCCTACGGGTTATTTTGAAATCAGTCCCAAAGTAAAGGGCCGATTTGAAATACATAAAAAGACAGCGGTTTTTATTCCGGAAAGCCTGCAACCAAGTACCGTATATACGGTAAGAGTTAAAAAAGGTCTGAAGCTGCCTGGCAGTTCCCAAACATTGGAGGAAGATTTTGTTTTTCAATTTGAAACACAGGACCCCGACCAGAATAAGGTTGACTACAGCCTTGATGTATTTGACCGGACCTTGGAATTTACCACCTCCTCCAGTCCGGTTATTCCCCTTGGATTTTATCATTCCCGGGGGAGGGATGAGCTGCCAGATATCGGAGTGAAAATTTTCCGCTATAAAAATACCCAGGAATACATTGGGAAATTGCAGGAAAGAGAAAAGATACCTCTTTGGGCTTACTCCAGCCGGAGAGACTATCTCGAAGATACCTCACAACTGGAAGAGATCAGTAGTTTCTCTACCGATCTCAAGCGATTTAACTATGATACATTTGTTGAATTTCCACAACCACTACCGGCAGGTTTCTACTTAGCAGAAATATCTTGTAAGGATATCCGCCGTCAGGTTTGGTTCCAAGTGACTGATTTGGCTGTTTATGCCGTTCAGGGGGAGAACCAAGCCCTGGTTTGGGTTCATGATTTAGTAAACGGCTCGATAGTTCCCGGAGCAGTAATTACCAAATACAGAGCCGGAGTGTCTGCCGTGACAGATGAAAACGGGCTTGCCCGGCTGGCAGGGACGGCACAAATTGGGGACAGCAGTTATTTTATTGTCAGTAATGATAAAAGAGAATCGGTTGTTGCTTTAATGCCTGAGTACTATATTTATCAGGGACGGAGTGGGATGGGCTATTCATCCCGGGACTATTGGAAATATCTTTATTTGGACAGGGGACTTTATCAACCGGACGATACCATCTGTTATTGGGGTCTGGTTAAACCCCGGGAACAGGAAAACACTCTACCCGAGCGAATAACAGTTTCGATAACGAAATGGGAAGGGTGGCAGGATAGTATTACCCTGAAAAGTGAGCAGGTAACCTTAGATAGTTTTACCTTTTCCGGGAGAATCCAGCTGCCAAATTTAGTTCCGGGATACTATACGATGGTTGTTGCTTCTCAAGGAGAGACCATTGTCCAGCAGGGGTTTGAAGTACAAAGGTATGAAAAACCCGCGTACCGTTTGAAGGCCGAGCCGGACCGGAAGGCTGTGCTGGCCGGAAAGACAATGAAGTTTACTGTTTCTGCAGTTTGTTTTGAAGATACTCCGGTACCTAATGTTTTGCTGAATTACAGCTTGGATCAAGCCGGGCAGATTACCACAGATTCAAAGGGCCAGGCAGAGCTGACCTTTACCCCGAAATATTCCCGGCAGTTTTATTCTGTAAGCCACCGCTATCTTTACCTGCATACCTCCATGCCGGAGTGCGGTGAAATTAGCGGCGGGACTCCGGTGATTGTTTTAAATAATGATATGGAAATTGAAACCAAAGGGGAAATTGTTTCTGACACCGGTGAAGTAGAAATCCAATTAAAAAAGTTGTCAGTGGATAAGGTGAACCGAGGGGAAAAAGAAGCGTGGGAGAAAGATGCTTTTGTCTCCGGACCGGCGGCGCACCGTTCTGTCCGGGTGTCTGTATTGCGCCGGGAGTGGGATAAAATTAACGATGGTGAATACTATGATTTCATCAATAAACGGGTAGAGCAGAGGTTCCGTTACGAGGAACGTCGGGTTCCCGTGACGGAAGGCCAGGTAACTACTGATAACAATGGGAAAGCAGTTTTTAAATTTGGGGCGGATCCAAAAGCATCATATTTTGTTGAGTTAAAATCCTATGACTATAAAGGGGATGAGGTTGTCCGAGAGATGTACCTTTCCGGGAACTCCTTTTTCCGGGATGAAGAATACCCCTGGTATTACTTATCCGGTGATAAGGCGGGAGCTTATGATACGGCCAAGTACGCTCCCGGAGAAAGAGTAAAGTTGAGAATGAAAAACAACGAAACCTTTGTTCCCAACCGGGAAGCGAGTTTTCTCTTTATTACAGGTCGCAAGGGGATTTTAGATAGTACTGTCCAGGATGAAGGGATTTTTCACACTGTTTTTCAGACGGAGCATATCCCTAATTTTTGGGTAAGGGGAGTTTACTTTGACGGTAGATTCTATCATGAGACACCGGACAATTTAGTTGCTTTTGACGAAACGAAAAAAGCCCTTAATGTGAAAATAACAACTGACCGGTCAGAGTATCGCCCGAAGGATAAAGTTAATGTCTCAGTGGAAGTGAGGGATAATCAAGGTAGACCTATTCAAAGTAAAGTTAATTTAAGCTTGGTGGATGAAGCCCTTTTTGCCCTGA
Organism: Bacillota bacterium; assembly: GCA_050945755.1. Lineage (GTDB taxonomy): Bacteria > Bacillota > Dehalobacteriia > Dehalobacteriales > Dehalobacteriaceae > JAQVXR01. The sequence continues at coordinate 45,862 of JBMNTN010000005.1, forward strand.
GGGATCAACAAGCCGAGTTGTTGCAGACTCTATATGGCGATTATATAGACAGCGGGATACTGATCAGTGCCGCTACCCATGAGGAATTAGGCAGGCCCGGCCTTGGTGGTGCGGAAAAGGGTGGCGAGGGAGGATCGGAACGAAGCGATTTTAAGGACACAGCCTTTTTTACCACAATAACTACCGGGGCAAATGGGAAGGGAGAAGTATCATTAGAGCTTCCCGACAATCTGACCTCCTGGAGGCTAACTTATCATGCTATTACCCAGGATTTACAAGCTACCAGCGATACCGTTCAGGTCAAAGTCACGCTGCCGTTTTTTGTTGATGTTGTGTTAAACGAAAAATACTTGGCAGGGGACCGGCCTGAAGTGTTTATCCGTTCTCTTGGCAAAAGCCTGACAAAAGGGGCGAAAGTTAAGTATAATGTGGTTTTAACCGGTGGAGAAGAAGAATATAGGAAAACAGTGGAGGGGGAAGCTTATCAAACTGTTCAGGTGCCACTTCCGGTATTGGAAACAGGCAGTTACCGGCTCTCCTGTACCGGGCGCACAGCTGATGGTCTGGAAGATACAATTACCCTACCTGTGGAGGCAGTTAATACTTTTATGACTCAGGAGAAAACCGATTTCCATCTTCTTAAACCGGATACAAAAATAAAAGGAGGAGAGGATTCTCTTACTACGCTGACATTTTCACATTATGAGGGTACCCAGTACCTGCATATGCTTTATTCCTTAGCGGGAATTGAAGGGAGTAGGCTGGAACAAAAATTGGCCGGTTCTTTGGCAGGCGAAATGATAAAAGAGTACTTTCCTGATACCGACTGGATCAACATTAAAGAGGCCCCAGACTTATTAAGTTATCAAACTCCGGAAGGCGGTGTATCAATTCTTCCTTATGCCGGGCCCGACTTGGCGTTAAGTGCTAAAGTGGCGGCTTTGTGTCCGGAAGAATTTGACCGGACATCTTTGACAGCATATTTTTATCAGATTTTAAATGATCCCAAAGAGTCGGGAGAACGGGGGGCTATTTCCTTATTAGGTTTGGCGGCATTAGGAGAGCCGGTATTGGGAGAAATCTCCCTGGCAGCAGGAGGGGAAAACCTTGGGGTCAATGAAAAGCTGTATTTGATGCTGGCTCAATTGGTATTGGGGAATGAACAACCTGCCCAAAAAACATTTAAAGAGCTTGTACAAAAGTATGGTGAGGATATTGGTAACTCCCTGCGCATTAATACCGGAAAAGACGCAGATGATATTGTCGAGGCGACAGCATTAGCCGCCTGGGCAGCAGGGATTCTGGGTTTGCCGGAGCATAACAAACTTCAACAATATGTTATGGAAAATCAAGGCCGAGATGTATTGACATACCTTGAAGAGTTAGCTGTCCTTAAGGAGAGCCTGCCCAAACTTCCGAAAGGAGAAGTAAGTTTTTCCTATAATGCCGGAGACAGATCAGAAACTGTCAGTTTAAAAGCAGGTGAAACATATACTTTGGTGTGTTCGCCTGAGCAGTTGTCTGAACTCAAGTTTACCAAAATAAATGGTAAAATTGGGGTGGCAGTCCGCTTCCGAGGAGGTTTTGAAGCACCGGTTGAAGGTAGTATTGACGGGGTGGGGCTTAAGAGAACATACCAGGTGTTAGGAAAAGAAACCCGGGAATTTAGTACCGGCGACCTTGTGATGGTAAGTATTAATTATAAGTTTGGGGAGAAGGCTCCTCAGGGCTTCTACCGGATTACGGACTATCTCCCTGCGGGGTTAAAAATTCTTCAACGTCCCTATCAGGCAGGTCTGGATCGACAGGGTTTAGGCCGGCCGGTAGAGGTTGATGGTCAAAAAGCAGTGTTTTTAACAACTGATAAAGGCGCTTTCCATTATTATGCCCGGGTGGTGAGCGGAGGCAGTTTTACTGGGGAAAATGCCTTTATCCAACATACTGCCAGTGGAAAAATTTATGGAATTACACCTAGGGATACGGTGGTGATTAAATGAAAAAGTCATTGGTAAAAGGGATGGTTATATTTGCCATGCTGGTTTGGATGGCAACAAATGTTGTTGCCATTACCAGCGGTCATACCGGTACGAGTGTGAAACCGGCGACATTTCCCCCGGTTCACGCCGATACCTTTTTCGATGGTCAAAGTATTTCCTTAGTAACAGCACCAGAGGTAATTCCTGCAGATAAAAAAATTGCCGGCGCAGTGGTCCCCCATCACCTGCTGGCCGGAGAACTGATCGAAGAAATATTTGCTCTTCTCAAAAGAGAGAATCCTAGCACCCTGATTGTTGTGGGACCTAATCATGATAATGCAGGTGAAGAGGCATTAACTTCTGCCTGGGGTTGGCAGACGCCTTATGGTGTTGTAGAGGCTGATCAAAACCTGATTGAAAGATTGAGTCAGGTCTACCCGCTCCAAATAGATGATGAGGCGTGCGGCAAAGAACATGCTTTGGGAAATATTATGCCTTATATTGAATACTATTTGCCTCAAGCGAAGGTAGTACCGATTATGTTACACCATGACCTCTCCTTGGAAGAGGCGAATACCTTGGGAAATCTTATTGCTCAAGAGGCAGGCGAGGGAACAGTGCTGGTAGCGTCTGTAGACTTTTCTCACTATTTAACCAGGCAAGAGGCAGAAGAAAAAGACAAGGAAACATTGGAGATTATCCAAAAAGGGAACTTGGGTCATCTGTTTTCTTTAGGTAACGACCATCTTGATTCCCCAGCGTCACTGGGTGTTTTATTTAGGACTATGAAAAATTGGGGGATCACGGATTTTACCGTATTGAAAAACACAAATTCCGGGGAAATTTTAAAAAATGACCGGATAGAAACAACCAGTTACTTTACCATGGTATTTACAAAATAGAATGTCGCCAACCAAAAAGTGGCTTTGCATTGCCAGTGAAAAGCGGTTACTTAGGTTGTCGGTATGGCTAAAAAATACATTAGCGGCCTTGCAGGATATTTTCTGCAGGTACAGAATAAAGAAATTGGCTGCAAGATTATGAGATGATATTAACCAACACCTATAAGCGAGGGTAAAAATGTGGATGTAAATAAAATCCTGTTAATCGGAATAATTGGGGTAATTGGATCCAGTCTCCTTTATGCAATAAAAGCAATTCGGAAACTGATAAGGCTAAAAAAATGGTCTTACATTGGAATTTTTTTGGCATTTGCCGTTGGCTTTCCGTTTATAATGAAGTATGTAGTGCAAATTAAAGACGAACAAATCAGACTATGGGTTGCCGTTCCGACATTGCTTGTTGCACTGATTTGGATGTTTTCCGGATTTTTTCTTTCCAACATTGCAGAAAAAACGGAACACCTGCCTTACAGTCGCAGCTTTATGAACCCTATCATTAGGGAAAAAAGATCTCGCAAGAGGATTTATGGAGCAGCTTTAATGCTTGTGGGCATGATCATTTGGTTTTATGGTGCTTTTTTTGGTGCTGACTTACCCAAATCATGGGAAAAAACACTGATGGTAGCTTCTATGTTCAGTTTGTTTTATGGCTTTCACAGGTTGACCGGTGGGTTTAAGCTGTGAGAAACGGGGGTCGTCCGGCATTAAAAGGATAATAAAACCTGTTGAATGGATTCTCCTAGTCTCTACGTTTTTTTTAGCGATGCCTTTAACCGGCTATATTAAGGGAACAATAGGGTTGCCATATTTATTAGCAGTACCGATTTGCGTGGTTGTGCTTGTCGGTATTGCTTTGTTATTTTACCAGCGAATTATCACAGTGGATAAAATATTTATTGCCATCATTTCTATTAAGCTTTTAAAAGAATTTATTTTTGTTGTCCTGACACTATACGGACTCTTGATTACGACATTTGCCAGTTTTTATTATCTCATTGCTTTGGCCGACGGATTAAACGTTTCTTATCTAAAGTGGTTTTATTTTAGTGTCATAACTCTTACTTCTGTTGGATACGGGGATATTGTCCCAATTAATTCAACGATGATGCTGTTGGTTTCCCTGGAGAGTTTTCTCGGTTATATTTCACCGTCCATAATTTTCACGATCGGACTGGGTTTAATTTTAAAAGAAAACAGATTATAGGATCGGTAAAAATATTTATTTCTTTTGGTCTAAAGAGGAAAGGAAGGGCATAAGTGATATACGAATCAATGCATCGTTTTTGAGTTATAAGAGAGAGGGAGGGAGTTTGTGGGGGAAAGAAAGTTTTATGATATTCACTGTCATGCCATGAACCTCAGCCACCCTAATTTTTTAGCCTTTCTGCGCCGTTTTGAATCCTCTGTCAGGGCCCAAGGAATAAAAGTATTTTTGGGAGCCAACCTGCTTATGGCCACCTATTTTATCCTCAATCCGCTTTGCCCAAGATTGCTGGAAACAATACTTAAAAAGACAGGAATAAAAGGTGCCGTTGATCGGACAAAAAATCTTCTTGCTCTCATGGAGAATGATTTGGGGGCTTTTTTTCAACTGATTGAGGAGTGTCTCCATGACCATGTTTTTACCTCCGGCCAACTGGCCATTGGAGAATTTAACTATCGTAAAGTTGTCTTAACTCCTTTAATGATGGATTTTGGTTTTAAAAATATGACTAACCCAGGCCTGCATTATTTTCGCAGACCGATTCAAAAGCCAGTTGTGGAGCAGGTAATTGATCTTTTTAATGGTATTAAAGATTTTTTTTCGGTGCCGGCGCAACGCATCTTGGAAATATACCCTTTTCTTGGCATGAACACTTTAAACTATAGTCAAGAGCAAATTACCATGATGTTGGAAAAGTATTTCAGCGCTTACCGGGGAGAAGAGAGTGATCTGTTTGCCAAGCTGGGGAAATTTAATGGCGATATTGAACAGATGAGTTCAAACTTTTTTGCCGGGATCAAGGTGTACCCTCCGCTCGGGTTTGATCCCTGGCCTTCTGACCGGAGAGAATTGAAAAAGGTAGAATCTCTTTATGATTTTTGTGTAGAAAAAAGGATTCCCATCACTTCCCACTGTAGTGACGGAGGATTCCGGGTTGTTGATTTAAAAAGCGCCTGGGAATACACATCCCCCGCCAGGTGGGAAAAGGTTTTGAAGAAATATAACAGGTTAAAACTAAATTTGGCCCACTTTGGAAAAGGAAGGTTTTCCGATGAGTGGAGTGCTAAAATAATTAGTTTAATTGAAGAGTACGATCATGTCTATGCGGATTTTTCCTGCAGTGGTTTTGCGGATAGCTTCTATTTCTCTTTACATAATCTTTTGTTCAATGACAGTAGGAAAACACGGGAAAAATTAATGCGCCGGGTGTTGTTTGGTTCTGATTTTATGATTAACTTGCTCTGGATGGATTCTTACTGTCAGTATTTAAAAATATTCTGTGATACGCCTCATTTTTTAGCGGAGGAAAAGCATGCTTTTTGTTGTCTTAACCCACAGGAGTTTCTTTTTGAAATGAACCTTTCCAAGGTCCAACCAAAAATGGTACAATAAGTCATTATAAAATTTAGCGGAGGCAAAAAGCATGAGTTTTTTATCCGTTTTGAAATCCGGTAAGATTATACTTTTAGATGGAGCGATGGGTACCCAACTGGAGAAGTTGGGGGGGGATTTAAGCGGGGGAGGTAAAAACAACCTTACCCATCCGGAGATTGTTCTTAAGGTGCATCAAGAATATGTGCAAAGCGGGGCCCAGGTCCTGATTACCAATACTTTCACGATGAACCCAATTTATGTTTCCACCCACAACATAGATGTTAATCTTCCCGCCGTAAACCGGGCAGGTGTCGAATTAGCCCGTCAGGCCGCCCAGGAAGGGCAGTATGTTATGGGGGGGTTAGGTCCTACCGGACAGATGCTCCAGCCATTCGGTACTTATAGTGAAGATGATTTTTATCAAGGATTTAAACAGCAGGCGGAAATTTTAGCGGCAAGCGGCATAGACGGCTTTATTATCGAGACGATGTTTGATGTAAATGAAGCCTTGTGTGCCTTACGGGCCTGCCGTGATGCGGCTGATCTACCGGTGATTGTTTCATTAACACTTTCTGCAAAATCAGGCGGCGGACGTACCATGATGGGGCAAACAATGCCGGAATGTGCCGTGACGTTGGAGGAGGGCGGTGCCGATGTTGTCGGGATCAATTGCGGGGACCTTGACCCGGAAGAGATTGCTCAAGTGGTGCAAAATCTAAAGCAAGCAACATCATTGCCCATTATGGTTGAACCTAATGCCGGGAAGCCGAAGTTAACCCAAGGAAAAACCTGTTATGATATGACACCGGAAATTTTTGCTGCCGGGATCGGTAAATGTCTTGAGGCCGGGGCAACTCTCGTGGGAGGATGCTGCGGGACAACTCCCGACCATATTCGGGCTGTCGCAGAGCAATTAAAAAAAATGGAGAGTATCACCAAACCGACAACCTAAAAGGGTTGTCTTTTTTTACCTGTTCACTGGCGCCCCTTGTTGTGCTAAAAAAACTATAGTCAGAAAATATAAAATTTAGAAAAATGGTTGAATTTTTCCAAAACAAATAGTATAATGTATACAAAGGACAAAACACATTCTAAAACTGGGGGCGGTGGACATGTGCAGCAGGTTATGTTCGGATTGCTGCGGTGTAAGGATAACCGGGGTGAAAGGGTTGCCCCTGGAGTTAAAACAGAAAGTTGAGTTGTTGTACGAAGGTCACGAGGGGGAAATGCTCGCTACCTGTTTTTGTTCCAAGTGTGGCCGTCCGGTTTGTATCAGTTGCTTGAATTAAACTTTTCTGGAACGGTAAAACCGTTCCTTATTATTTTGATGTTAACAGTTCATACCGTATATTTTCTCGGTGCCCAACTTTTAGCGGGACAGGTGTTCACATAAAAAGCCACGAAGATCGGTGAGAAAATTTCGTGGCTTTTTCTTAAGGGTTTCAGATCACATGCTACTAAATGTTTAGTTTAACTTGTGTTTTAAACGGTTGATGTTTTTCATTTGTTTAGGTAGCTCTTTTTGTATATGCTAACAAAATGATTTCGCTACCTTTTCCCTGGTTGGTGTTCAATTGATTTTCGATATCTTGGATTTTTTTCAGGTCACCGGAAGAGAGGGGGGCAAATTCCATATCGTTTGTTGTCATTATTTCACCTCCTAGTCTAACATTAGTTATTTCTAAAAGAATAAAAATTATGCGAAACAATTACATTTATTAGCAATATGGGACAAAAAACATCTTGACACTTAGATCACAGTTTTGTATACTACTTTTTAAATATACTTTCAAGACTTTCAAAAATTTTAATAACAATGAAGCAGACATGTTATTTGATTATGGGCGGATAAAGAGAACCGGGGAAAAGGTGAAAGCCGGTTCCGTACCGGTCAAATGACCTCACTGCAGAGTTGCTCTGCTGAAAGGCTGTGGCTTATTAGGTGGAAGCCGGTGAAAACCGTTATCTTAGCATATAAATTATGCGCCAAGCGGTCGCAGTTTTGCGGCAAGCAGGGTGGTACCGCGGAATTAAATCCTTTCGTCCCTGGCAGTTAGCTATTGAATGTCTGGGAAAAAGGATTTTTATTTTTTATATCATTGTAAATAATTAACAAAATAATACTTAGTGTAATGTAATCTAAAGAGATGTTTAAATTTTAGATAGATAAGGAAGGAGCAAAAAAGAATGGGACTGATAATTTATCTTGATGGAAAATTTGTGAATGAAGAGGAAGCGAAGGTTTCTGTATTTGACCATGGTGTGTTGTACGGAGACGGAGTTTTCGAAGGAATCAGAGCTTATTACGGTCAGGTATTCAAGCTGAAAGAACATATTGAAAGATTATATCAGGGAGCACAGACAATTCTTCTTGATATAAATGAAACTCCTGAGGAAATGGCTCAGGTAGTGACGGAAACATGCAAGAGAAACAATCTTTCCGATGCCTACATTCGTTTGGTGGTAACCCGGGGGAAAGGAGATTTAGGTTTGGATCCCCGGAAGTGTCCGAAAAGCACTACTTTTTGTATTGCGTCTTCTATTACTCTCTATCCGGAAGAACTTTACACCAATGGATTGGCCCTTGCCACAGTGGCAACGAGAAGAAATATTGCCGAAGCATGCAATCCAAGGGTCAAATCCCTGAACTATTTGAATAATATTTATGCAAAGATCGAAGCTAATTTGGCGGGTGTGGGGGAAGGAGTTCTTTTAAATAATGAGGGCTATGTAGCCGAGGCAACCGGTGATAATATTTTCATTGTGCGAAAAGGTGTACTTATTACCCCGCCTATTTATGTCGGCCTTTTGGAAGGGGTTACGAGAAATTGCGTGATGGACTTGGCCCGGAAACGTGGTATTGAAGTCAAAGAAACCCTCTTTACCAGAATGGATATGTATACAGCCGATGAATGTTTCTTAACCGGGACTGCGGCGGAAGTTATTCCGGCGGTAAAATATGACGGCCGAGTGATCGGTACCGGTAAACCGGGTGAAATAACAAAAACATTGATTCAGGATTACCGTGACTATGTAAAAAATGCCGGGGACGGCGCTCAAATTTAAGGGTCAACTAATATTTGAGGTGAAAAAATGAAAAGTTCTAAAATAAAAGAAGGATTGGAAAAAGCTCCACATCGGTCTTTATTAAGGGCTCTGGGGTTAACAAATGAAGAGATTAGTCGACCTATTATTGGAGTGGTCAATTCCTTTAACGAGGTTGTCCCGGGACATATGCATCTGAGAACGATAGCCGAAGCGGTAAAAGCAGGGGTAAGGATTGCCGGGGGGACCCCTTTAGAGTTTCCCACAATTGCGGTGTGTGACGGGATTGCTATGGGCCATGAAGGGATGAAATATTCCCTGGCCAGCAGAGAATTGATTGCCGATTCTATTGAGGTTATGGCTTTAGCTCATGCTTTTGACGGGTTAGTGTTTATCCCCAACTGCGATAAAATTGTACCTGGCATGCTTATGGCTGCAGCTCGTTTAGACCTGCCTGCTATTTTTGTCAGCGGTGGTCCCATGCTCACCGGCCACTATCAAGGGAAAGAACTGGACTTAAATTCAGTTTTCGAAGCGGTAGGGGCGGTAAGCGTCGGGAAAATGACTGAGGCTGAATTAGAAGAAGTTGAGAATAATGCTTGCCCGGGTTGCGGGTCATGTTCCGGCATGTTTACCGCAAACTCCATGAATTGTCTTACCGAAGTACTGGGCATGGGACTGCCGGGAAACGGCACTGTTCCTGCTGTTCACTCCGGCCGGATCAGACTTGCCAAACAGGCCGGGATGCAGGTGATGACTCTGGTAGAGAAGGATCTTCGTCCATCTCAAATTATGACGGAACAAGCCTTCCAGAATGCTCTCACCGTTGATATGGCTTTGGGATGTTCCACCAATACGGTTTTACATCTTCCTGCCATTGCTCATGAGGCAGGGGTCAATATTAATCTAGACATTGTCAATGATATTAGTGAACGCACTCCTCACCTGTGCAAACTGGCACCGGCAGGTGACCACCACCTACAGGATTTGGATGGGGCCGGGGGAGTTTTGGCTGTGATGTCGGAATTGGATTCCATCAATTTGATAAATCGGGATATTATGACAGTTACGGGAAAAACGGTTGGCGAAAACCTAGCCGGCCGGTCCGTGCTGGACTATAAGATCATTCGCAGTGTCAAGTCTCCCTATGGTTCCAAGGGAGGGTTGGCGATCCTTAGGGGCAACCTGGCCGTGGACGGAGCCGTGGTGAAAAAGGCGGCGGTAGCTCCGGAGATGATGAGACATAGTGGCCCGGCCAGGGTATTCGACAGTGAGGACGAAGCTGTAAAGGCAATCCTCAATAAAAAAATATTATCCGGTGATGTAATTGTCATTCGTTATGAAGGCCCTAAAGGGGGGCCGGGAATGAGAGAAATGCTTACACCCACCTCAGCTGTTCAGGGTATGGGATTAGGATCCTCCGTGGCGTTGATTACCGACGGACGTTTTTCCGGAGCCACCCGGGGTGCCTCAATCGGCCATGTTTCCCCGGAAGCGGCGGAAGGCGGCCTAATCGGCTTGGTTGAAGAAGGAGATATCATCAGTATAGATATCCTAGCCGGAAAGTTAGAACTTCTCGTTGATGAAGAGGAGTTAGAACAGCGTCGCTTAAAGTGGGTGAAACCCGAACCTAAAGTAACCAAAGGATATTTGGCCAAATATGCCCGGAGGGTAACTTCGGCAGCTACCGGGGCAATTCTGGTCAAGTAAACTTCGGGTACGGGGAAAAAGCAAAATGACATTTGCTGTGCCGGGACGCATGTCCCGGCATATATGTAATAAACGGGAGGTATAACCATGCGGCATACGTTGTCGGTAATGGTGGAAAACCGTGCCGGGGTATTGACCAGAGTGGCCGGGATGTTTAGCCGCCGGGGGTATAATATTGAAAGTTTGGCGGTAGGAACTACGGAAAATCCCAAGATATCCCGGATGACCATTGTAGTTGAAGGCGATCATCATGTTATTGAACAAGTCACAAAACAGTTGCACAAATTAATTGAGGTTATTAAAATCAGTGATATTACTAATGAAGAGTATGTGGGGCGGGAACTTGTTTTGATAAAGGTAAATGCCGACCCGGCCCAGCGCAGTGAGATTATGCAGATTGTGGACATTTTTCGGGCTCGAATTGTCGATATCGGATATAAATCGCTGATAATTGAAGCTACCGGTGACCAGAGCAAAATATCCGCCATAGAGACTTCTCTCAAGCCTTTTGGGATCAGGGAAGTGGTCAGAACGGGGAAGATTGCCATGGTGCGCGGCCCGAAAACCAAATTGGAATAGAGGGGGTAAACCCTGTGGGAATGACAGGAGCCCAAGCCCTTGTGCGAGGCTTGGAAGCGGAAGAGGTAGATCTTATTTTTGGGTATCCCGGTGGTGCGATCTTGCCGGTTTATGATGCCCTGATTAACTCATCCATAAAACATATCCTTGTCCGACAGGAGCAGGCAGCTGTTCATGCTGCCGGCGGTTATGCCCGGGTGCGGAGGAAAACCGGGGTGTGTATTGCCACTTCCGGTCCCGGTGCTACTAATTTAGTGACCGGGATTGCCAACGCATATATGGACTCAGTTCCTGTAGTGATTATTACCGGGCAGGTATCCACGGACATGGTAGGCACAGATGCTTTTCAGGAAGTAGATATTACCGGGATTACTCATCCCATTACCAAGCATAATTATTTAGTACAGGATGCCAACGATATTCCTCGGATTATTAAGGAAGCATTTCATATTGCCGGGACGGGACGGCCGGGCCCTGTTTTAATCGACTTGCCGAAAAACATTGCGGAAAATGAATGCCGGGAAGAAATTCCTCAAAGGGTAAATTTAGCTGGATACAAACCAACAGTTAAAGGGCATCCCGCCCAGATAAAAACAGCCTGTCGTATTATGAAGGAGGCCCGGTTTCCGGTGATTCATGCCGGCGGCGGGATCATCGGCTCTGATGCCGGTAGCGAATTAATTAAGCTGGCAGAAACAATTCAGGCTCCGGTTGCCACTACCTTAATGGGTCTTGGGGCAATACCGGCGGACCATGAGCTTTTCCTGGGCATGCTAGGCATTCATGGAACGACAGCAGCAAACAAAGCAGTTTCCGAGTGCGATTTGCTGATTACGATTGGTGCCCGTTTTGATGACCGGGTGACGGGGGCGGTAGGAAAGTTTGCTCCCGATGCTAAGATTATCCATATTGACATCGACCCGGCGGAAATCGGCAAAAACATCCGCGTCAATGTACCTATTGTCGGCCATGTCAAAATGGTGCTACAGGCGATTAACAACCAAGTAGAAAAAGGGGAAAGGTCCCAATGGTTAGCTCGGATTAAACGCCTCAAGGAAGAAGCTGCCTATTCCTATCCGGAAGCGGGCGACACCTTGACCACCCGGGGGATCATTGAACGCTTAAGCGCTTTCACAAAAGGAAACGCCGTTGTAACTACGGATGTTGGCCAGCATCAGATGTTTGCCGCCCAATTCTACCGTGTCAAACATCCCAGAACCTTCTTGAGTTCCGGTGGCTTAGGAACCATGGGCTACGGTTTTCCGGCTGCAGTGGGAGCCCAACTGGCTGATCCGGACGCGTTGGTTCTCTGTATTACGGGAGACGGCAGTTTCCAAATGAGCATGGCGGAATTGGCTACTGCCAAGGAACATAATCTGCCGATAAAAGTACTGGTTTTTAATAACAATTGCTTAGGTTTAGTGCGTCAACTGCAGCATTTTTACTGTGACCGGCGTTATACGGCTGTCACTATGACCGGGAATCCGGATTTTGTCAAACTAGCTCAAGCCTATGGTATTCCCGGCTATCGCATATCCAATATTGAGGAAATTGACCAAGTCTTAGCTGAGGCGCTTAACAACGGCAAACTGAGTATTGTTGAGTGCATGATTGAGAAAGAAGAACTGGTTTACCCCACTGTATTAAACGGTAAGGGGTTAGATGAAATGGTAATTAGTACGGGAGGTTATTATGGGGAATAGAATATATATTTTTGATACCACACTGAGAGACGGGGAGCAGTCTCCCGGGATCAGCTTAAATAAAAAAGAAAAGCTAAAAATTGCTCACCAATTGGCCAAACTGGGGGTAGATATTATTGAAGCAGGTTTTCCTATTGCATCCCCTGGTGATTTTGAATCTGTAAAGGCCATTGCCCAGCAGATTGACGGTCCGGTCATCTGCGGTCTTGCCCGGATTGGTTTTAAGGATATTGACCGGGCTTGGGAAGCAGTTAAGTATTCCAAACGACCCCGTATTCATACCTTCGTAGCCACTTCAGATATTCATATGAAATATAAACTGCGTAAAACTCCTGAAGAGGTGTTGGAAATGGTTGCCCGGGGAGTTGAGCGGGCTAAACAATACACTGACGATGTGGAATTTTCTGCAGAGGATGCGTCCCGCAGTGATCTGAGTTTTTTGTGCCGGGTTTTTGAGACAGCGATCGAAGCGGGAGCAACTACGATAAATATACCTGATACTGTCGGTTATTCCACTCCGGAAGAGTTTGGCAGGTTCATTGCTGCTATTAAGAATGGGGTTAAAAATGTTGACAAAGCAATTATCAGTGTCCACTGTCATAACGACCTAGGTTTAGCTGTTGCCAATTCTCTTGCGGCAGTGAGAAATGGGGCGAACCAGGTAGAGTGTACATTAAACGGCCTGGGAGAGCGGGCGGGAAATGCCGCCCTGGAGGAAATTGTCATGGCTCTTTATACCCGCCGAGACGACTATGGATTTGAGACCAATATCAACTATCAGGAGATTTACCGGAGCAGCCGGCTGGTCTCAAACAGTACCGGGATGCCGGTACAGCCCAATAAAGCAGTGGTGGGGAAAAACGCTTTTGCCCATGAATCCGGGATTCATCAAGATGGGGTCATTAAGGAACGGACAACGTACGAAATTATGAATCCCCAAATGGTGGGGATCAACCAGAGCAATTTGGTTTTTGGCAAACATTCCGGTCGCCATGGGTTTAAGAAACGCTTAAAAGAACTTGGCTATGAACTGAATGAAGCAGATTTAGATAAGGCGTTTGCCCGCTTTAAGGAACTGGCCGATAAGAAAAAGACCATTACTGACCGGGATTTGGAAGTTTTGGCAGAAGATCAGATCCAGAATATCCCGGAAAAATGGCAGTTGGATTATCTTTATATTTGCAGTGGGACGGGAGTTACGCCAACAGCTACCGTGCGTATTTCCAGTGAAGGGGAAACGAAGGAAGAGGCATCTTGCGGTGACGGGCCTATTAACGCCGCATTTAACGCACTGGAGAAAGTTACCGGGATCAAAGCCACTCTGATCCATTACTCGCTGAATGCGGTAACTGAAGGAAAGGATGCTATCGGAGAAGTCACGGCGAAAATTGAGTTTAACGAAAAAGTATTTACCGGTAGGGGCATCAGCACCGACGTTTTGGAAGCCTCGGCTCGTGCTTACTTAAATGCCATTAACAAAGTAATTTATGAAAATCATGGGCAAAATGGAAACGGTGCATATATTGGAAAGTAATTAATTTCTGGGGGAACGGGTTTTTAAGCCCGTATGTCCTGGGAGACGGAGGTGCAGCATAGATGAAAATGACAATTACGGAAAAGATTTTGGCGGCCCATGCTCAAGTTGAGAGGGTAGTACCGGGACAGCTTATCAATGCTCAAGTGGATGTTGTTCTGGGTAACGATGTAACAGCACCGGTGGCAATAAGAGAATTTAACGGCCTGGGTGCACAAAAGGTTTTTGACCGGGAGAAGGTTGTGCTGGTGCCCGATCATTTTACCCCAAACAAAGATATTAAGTCGGCGGAACAGGTCAAGGTAATCAAAGAATTTGCCAAGGAACACAGTATTACTAATTATTTTGAAGTTGGCCGGATGGGTATCGAACACTGTCTTCTTCCCGAAGCAGGGTTGGTACTCCCCGGGGATGTGGTCATCGGTGCCGACTCCCATACTTGTACGTACGGTGCTTTAGGTGCTTTTGCTACCGGGGTGGGGAGTACGGACATGGCGGCAGGGATGGCGACAGGTGAGGCTTGGTTTAAAGTGCCTCCAACTATCAAATTTGTTTTCCGAGGGACAGATTTTAATCCTTGGGTCAGTGGGAAAGATCTTATCCTTTATGCCATCGGACAGATTGGAGTGGACGGTGCCCTTTATCATGCCATGGAGTTTACCGGTGAAGGGATCAATGCTCTTTCCATGGACAGCCGTTTTTCTATGTGCAATATGGCAATTGAAGCAGGGGGCAAAAACGGGATCATAGCTCCCGACGATAAAACCCTTGCTTACGTGAAGGAACGGGCTAAAAGAGAGTTTAAAGTTTATCAAAGTGATCCCGGTGCAGAGTATGCCCGGGTCATCGAATACAATGTTTCCGATATCGAACCCCAGGTGGCCTTTCCCCATCTGCCGGAAAACACCCGGAACGTTTCAGACGCTGGGGATATCTGTATCAATCAGGTAGTGATCGGGTCGTGTACCAACGGCCGGATGGAAGATTTAAGAATTGCCGCTTCCATCCTGGAAGGGAAAAAGGTACATCCTGATGTTAGGTGTATTGTCATTCCCGGCACGCAAAAAATTTATCTGCAGGCAGTAAAGGAAGGCTTAGTAGAAATATTTATTAATGCCAATGCAGTAGTCAGCACCCCTACCTGTGGTCCCTGCCTCGGCGGACATATGGGGATTTTAGCCAAAGGGGAAAGGGCTCTTTCGACCACTAACCGGAATTTTGTCGGCAGGATGGGCCATCCGGAAAGTGAAGTTTACCTATCCAATCCAGCCGTGGCGGCAGCCTCTGCTGTGCTTGGCCGTATTGGGCATCCTCAGGAGGTGAAATAAATGATTATCAAAGGAAGGACTTGGAAGTTTGGAATCAACATTGATACTGATGCCATTATTCCTGCCCGGTACTTAAATACATCCCTGCCGGAGGAATTGGCAAAACACTGTATGGAGGATGCTGACCCCACTTTCCCCCAAAAAGTAGCAGAAGGGGATATTATTGTTGCCGGAAAGAACTTTGGTTGCGGGAGTTCACGAGAACATGCTCCCATTGCCATTAAAGCAGCAGGAGTATCTTGTGTGATCGCCCCTACCTTTGCCCGGATCTTTTATCGGAATGCCATTAATATTGGGTTACCTATTATGGAATGCCCGGAAGCCGCAGCCGGAATTAAAGAAGGAGACATTGTAGAGGTAAATACAGACACCGGAGTAATTATAAATATTACCACAGGTGAGGAGTTCCAGGCGGCGCCATTCCCTGAGTTTATGCAGGAAATTATCTCTGCCGGCGGTTTGATGGCTTATGTTAAAGAAAGGACGAAGAACCAATGAAAAGATATCAGGTTGCTGTGCTGCCAGGGGATGGAATCGGTCAGGAGATTGTCCCCCAGGCGGTAAAGGTATTAAAAAAAGTAGGGGAAAAGTATCACCTGGAATTTAAGTTTACGGAGGCACCGGTAGGCGGTGCAGCCATTGATATTGCCGGGGTACCCCTTCCCGAGGATACGATGAAGCTTTGCCAGGAAAGCGAGGCCATTTTATTAGGCGCAATCGGCGGGCCCAAGTGGGATCAGCTTCCCATTGAGATTAGACCGGAGGCGGCAGCACTTCTTCCCTTGAGGAAACGTTTAGGATTATATGCCAACATCCGTCCTGTTTTTCTTTATCCCGAATTAGTGGCAGCTTCCACTTTAAAAGAAGAAGTTATCGCAGGCACAGATATGGTTGTCATTCGGGAATTAACCGGCGGGTTATATTTCGGCGAGAAGCGGCGGGAAAAAACAGAGACCGGGGAAATGGCTCTCGATACCCTGATCTATACTACAGAGGAAATTGAGCGGATTGTCCGGCTGGCTTTTGAAACGGCTAAGGGGCGCCGAAACAAGGTAACTTCTGTGGATAAAGCCAATGTTTTGGAAAGCGGGCGCCTGTGGCGAGAAACAGTGATGAAAATCGCGCCCGATTACCCGGAAGTAGAATTGGATCATATGTATGTAGATAATTGTGCGATGCAGTTGGTGCGCTCCCCGAAACAGTTTGATGTAATTGTCACGGAAAACACCTTTGGCGATATTTTAACAGACCAAGCGTCTATGATTTCCGGCTCCATTGGGATGTTGGCTTCAGCCAGTATTGGTGGGAAGGTTGGTTTATACGAACCTGCACATGGTTCTGCTCCGGATATTGCCGGTCAGAATAAGGCAAATCCGCTGGCGACAATTTTATCCGGTGCGATGATGCTGGAATATAGTTTTCAACAGCTTGCAGCAGCTCAGGAAATCAAAGATGCAGTAGCTAAGGTGCTGCAAAAAGGATACCGGACAGTGGATTTAGCGGAAGCCGGTAAAAAAATAGTGGGGACAGAGGAAATGGGAAATTTGGTAGCTGACGAGATTAGGTAAGGAGTTGAATCCTGTGACAAAAGTGGCAGTTCTGGATACTACTTTGCGTGACGGTGCCCAGGGAGAGGGAATTTGCCTGTCGGTTGAGGATAAGTTAAAAATTACCGCCAAATTGGATGCTCTTGGTGTCGCATATATTGAAGGTGGGTGGCCGGGGTCCAACCCGAAAGATATGGAATACTTTCGCCGGATGAAAAAGGTATCTTTAAAGCAGGCTAAGTTAGTTGCTTTCAGCAGTACACGCCGGCCAAGAATTGATGCTGCAGATGATGTCAATATGAAAGCCCTTTTGGCTTCAGGGATCAAGACAGCCACAATATTCGGCAAGTCTTGGGATTTGCATGTTACCCAGGCTCTTAATACCACCTTGGAGGAAAACCTCTCCATGATTTCCGATACTGTTAAATTTCTGAAATCCAAAGGCTTGGAAGTAATATATGATGGGGAACACTTTTTTGATGGATACCGTCATAACGGGGATTATGCTCTCAAGACAATCCAGGCTGCTGCCGAAGCAGGTGCTGACTGGGTGGTATTATGCGATACTAATGGTGGAATGCTTCCGGAGGAAGTGGAACGTGTTGTCCGTTTTGTTGCGGAAAAGATAGCAGTACCCATTGGAATCCACGCTCATAACGATGGGGAGTTGGCGGTGGCCAATTCCCTGGCTGCCGTTCGGGCCGGAGCAACCATGGTTCAAGGAACAATCAACGGCTATGGAGAGAGGTGTGGTAATGCCAATCTTTCCTCCATCATTCCTAACCTGGAATTAAAAATGCATTGCCGTTGCCTTCCTTCAGGCATGTTAAAGCTTTTAACCGAAGCTTCCCATTATATTAGCGAGCTGGCTAATGTGGCTCATCTATCCCAGCAACCTTTTGTGGGACTAAGTGCTTTTGCTCATAAGGCAGGTATTCATGTTAGTGCTGTCGCGAAAAATCCGGTTACTTATGAGCATATTGAACCAGATTTAGTGGGCAATAAGAGAAGGGTGCTGGTTTCCGAGTTATCCGGCCTGAGCAATTTAAAGTATAAGGCTGAGGAACTAAATATCAAAGCAGAATTTGGGACTGCCCAAAGTCGGACAATAATCAATCACATTAAAGAACTGGAACATATGGGATTTCAGTACGAGGGAGCGGAAGCTTCTCTGGAACTGCTCTTAAGGAAAGCCTTTGAACAGCTTGAGGATTACTTTAAATTGGAATCATTTAAAGTCTTAATGGAAAAGAGAGAAGATGACGGCATTATCTCAGAAGCCATGGTTAAGCTGCGGGTGGGAGAAGAGATTGTCCATACTGCTGCCGAAGGGAATGGACCGGTTAATGCTTTAGATAATGCTTTGCGTAAGGCATTGGAAGGATTCTATCCGGTCATCAAAGATATCCATCTCACCGACTATAAGGTCCGTGTTCTTGATGAGAAGGATGCTACGGCAGCAAAAGTACGGGTATTGATTGAGACCATGGATTCAGAAGAGACCTGGAGCACCGTGGGTGTTTCGGAAAATATCATCGAGGCTAGCTGGCAAGCGCTTATTGACAGTATGAATTACGTTCTTTACAAAAAGGGTAACCGAAAGCTGAAGGAAAATGTCAGCTAATATATTGAGCATATCTGACTTAGAAGAAATAAAAGATGGGGCTCCTAATTTAAGGTGCCCCATCTTTTATTTTTACCATTGCAGATGTTGAAAGGCTTTGGGTGGTTGGACAGCCGGAAGAGTTACTTTTTCCTCTTTCTTGATTACCGGGTATACTGAGTAAAGGGTGTTCAGATTGTCGATAATACCCCCGGTAAAGGTCAGCCCTTTTTCTAAAGTATCCGGATTTCCGATGGCTTTGATAACTACCGGGCTTAAGAGAGGTTGGTGGTTTACGGTAATGGCCAGCCGGTGGTTGGCATCTTCGCCGTGGAATATTACTGTTTGGTTGTCAATCCGGATATTGTTAATGGCAATTGCTTCCGCTCCGCTTACCCAAAGTTCGTTAACCAGGTCAATCAGATCCAGGTACATAAGGTTGGAATCTCCGGTAATTGAAATAATTATTCCCGGTCCTTCCACAGGGACAGCGCCGGTGATAACCTGCAAACGCTGCAGTTCCTTAGTTAGATTTGCCACTAAACTGGATTCGGCGGTGTATTCTTCATCCAGAGAACGTTTTATTTTAACCAGTTTATCCAATTCGGCTTCCAGCAGGTTTCTTTTTTCATTCAGACTTTTGACGATTGCTACCAGGTCTTCTGATTTTTGCGTGGAAAGGGAATTCACATAGGCTATTTGGGTCCGGTACTGAGTTGATAACAGTAAAGCAAAAATAAAAAGGGCAACAAATAGGGGTATCTGCCAGTGTTTTTTAATCATCTATTTCCCCTGCCTTTTGTGCTTTCTTCAATCTGTACCTGTTGATCAGGTCCCTGCGAATAAAGCCCATATTGGAAAAGATCCGTAATCCAAAGGCGATTACTGCCACCAAGTAAAGGTCCAATCCTAGGTGATCCCCCAGGTAAGCAAGGAGTGCCGCCATTAAGGCATTGGTGAAGAAACCGGATAAGAGAATCACACCATCAAAGGATTCCTCTAAGACTCCCCGGAAACCTCCCAACAATGAATCTAAAGCTGCTAAGACAGCCACAGACAGGTACTTAGCATAGACGACAGGGACAGTTACTGTAAGAATGGAGCCAACCAATGCTCCAAGAATAAGTCCCAGTAAGGGCAGCCACATTATTGCTCACCTTCTTTCACCGGATGTGCGTAGTTGGCCGTGTTACTTCCTTTTAAGGCCGGAAGAGATATTTCCTCCATCTGTGTAATGGTGACAGGCATTTCTTTGCTCTTCAGGAAAAAATATTCATCACTGTTTAATACTGTTGCTTCTAAAAGTTTCGGGTTGCCGATAGCTTTTATTTCGTAGGGTGGGGCTAACCGGGTAGAGTTGACCATAATAACTGTACCGACACAACGGATATCGGAGGAAGCTACCAGCCTCTGATTATTAATTCCGATGGCCTCTGCCTGGCCGCGCAGGGCACTGACCAAATAAAGAAGGCTTTTATCGTGCACGATAAAGTCTTCCGGATTATAAAGCTCCGGGTTGTTTTTCTGTACCGCTTCGGCGCCCGCCGCATTGTCTTCCAGGACAATGGTGATTCCAGGGCCGGAAACCTCTGTCTGCCCCGCTCTTAGTTTTAGCTTTTCTACTTGATTTTGTAAGTCGGTAACGATACCCTGACCGGAAGTCTCTTGTTTTTGAACCGCATTTATTTGTTCCTGAATTGTGCCGATATTATCCTCCAATAATTGGGTATCCGATTCCAGTGTTTCAATAATATCAATCAGTGTTTGATTCTTATTAATGTTTTCGCTGCTTGTTGCTGTTTGTGTTTTCAGTGCCACCGTGAGTAAAAAACCGGTGAGCACACATGCTATGGTGATCGCTATATGCTTCTTCCAGTTGAACATGAGCCTACCTCTCTTTTCCATAGTGATGGCAGCGAGATCATTGCCAGATTAATTAAATACTGATCTTATTGTACTATAAAACAATTGTTCTTACTAGCCGGTAAATACTGTGCACGGAAAAATGAAAGCAACTAAAAACAAAATCCTAATTTTGAAAAGGGATTTTTTCTGTAGTTGTCGAAAAGAACCTAGATAGCAGGGACTCGTAATACACATAATAAGCATGATGAGGCGGTGAAGAAGAGTTGCTCCCAGACTGGTCTTACTTAAGAATCTTAACACAAATTCTGGATGTTGTCATTGTGGCTTTTGTCATATATAAGCTTCTCATGCTTATTAAGGGTACCCGAGCTGTCCAGTTAATTAAGGGTATTTTGGTGCTTTTAGTGGCATCCAATGTCAGTGATTGGCTGAACCTGGAGACTATCAGGTGGATTCTTGATAAAACTTGGGCCACTATTTTTGTAGCACTGGCTGTTATTTTTCAGCCAGAACTGCGACGAGCATTGGAACAGCTGGGAAGAGGCCAATTTTTTGCCCGCCATTCAGGTGAAATGGGTGCCGGAGATATTCTTCGTTTAATTGACGAAATTGCCAGGTGCATTGTTTCATCGGCGCGTACCAAAACAGGTACTTTAATTATTTTAGAGCGGGAAACCGGGATAAATGACTATATCGAAACAGGAATAAAAATTGACGGTGTGGTATCTGCTGAGTTTTTAGGTAATATTTTCATTCCCCAAACGCCTCTCCATGATGGTGCCGTAATTATCCGAGGGAACCGGGTAGTTGCTGCCGCCTGTTTTTTGCCATTAAGTGATAATCCCTATTTGGAAAGCAGTTTAGGAACGAGGCACCGGGCGGCCTTGGGAATTACGGAAATTTCCGATGCATTGGCATTGGTGGTTTCGGAGGAGACCGGTACAATATCACTGGGGTATGAGGGCAAATTGGTCCGGCATCTGGATGAGAAAAGTTTACGGGATATGCTGCAGGAAATGCTCGTGCCTAAGACTACCAGCACACATTTCTGGCATCGGAGGGCATAATATGAGAATAATTAACACAAATAATCTCCTATATAAGATTTTCTCCGTGATTCTGGCGGTTCTCCTTTGGCTTTTTGTCAGTCACCAGGAAAATCCGATGACGGAACAATTATTTACCGTGCCTGTAGAGATAAGGGATTTATCGCCTAATTTGGTTGTGGCGGAACGCCCGTCATTTATTAAAGTGCGTCTTCAAGGCCAACGCCAGGATTTAGATATGGTATCTGCCCGGGATATTCATGCCTTTCTGGAAATGGATGGGATGGAAGTTGGCATGCATACTATGGAAATTAATGTATCCGTCCCGGGGAAAACCAGGTTGGTATCGGTAATTCCCTCCACCGTAAATATAAAAGTAGAAACAATGGCCAGAACCCAAGTGCCGGTGGTCGTGTCCTTTGCCGATAATTCTCCTGCTAAAGGGTTTATGGCATTAAAGCCGGTTTTAACGCCAAACCAGGTTTTGGTTTCTGGGCCCCAAGACCAGTTAGCAGATATTAAGCAGGTCTATGTTGAGGTACACCTGGGG
>JBMNTN010000006.1:0-63690 GCA_050945755.1 Bacillota bacterium
TATTAATATGACTAAAACAAGGAAACTTGCTTATTTAAGCATATTGTTGTCACTAGCTTTGGCCTTACACATTTTTGAAAGAACCCTGCCCTTACCCATGCCCGTACCAGGTGTTAAGCTAGGTTTAGCCAATATTGTTACTTTACTGACCATTATATTCTTTGGATTTAAAGAAGCGCTGTTAATTATGATCATGCGGACTTTTATCGGATCAGTTTTTGGCGGGGGGATATTGGCTTTTTGTTTCAGCGTAGCCGGAGGGTTACTAAGTACTATGGTAATGGCTTTAATGTATAAAAAGTTTATAAAATATTTTAGTATCCCGTCAGTCAGCATCACTGGTGCTGTCTTTCATAATATCGGCCAAATTACTGTCGCCAGTTTTGTTATCCAAAACGTCAATCTCTTTTATTATTTACCCGTTTTATTGTTTTCCGGAATCATCACAGGGTTTTTTACCGGACTGTTAGTTCAACTTACCCTAAAACCTCTGGAAAACATCGGGGCATCCCTTTCGTTTTTTCCCCGTTCTCAACCCAAATAATCCACTCAATAATGAAGAAAGGGTATTTAAGCTTTTTCGCTTTCAAAAAACTTAAATACCCCTTCTTTTATAGGGGAAATGGCGATTTTAACATCTGACACAATAAAGTACTGTTCTCATTTATTAGGAAGATTATCATTATGGGCCTTCTTTTCTCAGCCCAAAATAATAACCGATAGTATCTGCCAAATCCTTAACATCCTGCCAGGACGGCAGCATAGACCAGCTCAATTGACGCCTTGAGGCCTTTATTAAAAGATACACCACATGGTACAAAGCACCCGCCGTCATTAATACGGCCGCCCCTAAATGGATAAAAAACAGGGTTTCAAAGTTCCCAAAAACTTTGGCCACTGTTTGGGCAATCGGACTGAAAGCAAACTTGATTATAAGCCCTGTAACAGCCAGCAATGTGAATGCCACCATCATCAGCCAATGCTGGGCGCGCTGATGAATATCCCAGCGGTCATACAACTTAGCTGGTGTGTTTTCCAAGTACATCACTTCCCTATCTGTTTATGATTTGCGTGTACGCAGTTTATGCCACAAATATAATTGGATATGTATTAACAGGAAACGTAAAACAAAGCTGTATTGAGCAGTCCCAATAGGGCTGCACCCACCCAGTAGGGAATACCAAAAGATGATTTATCGACTTTCATCCGGTTCTTCCTGACCTTTTCTCAATGTAATAAACCAAACACCATTTTCTTCATCATCCACATCAAAAGAATACCCTTCATGATAAGCCCAGTCCATAATATTGCGCACCGCACGAGGATGTTCTGTCTTTATTGACAAAATATCACCATCTGCCAATTCCTTGATTTTTTCTTTAGTTCGTATTAATGGAACCGGACAAACAAAGCCTGTAAGGTCCAAATAATAATTTGCCAAAGTTGATCCACCTTATTTGTTTTCCAAATGCCTAACCAATAACCATCCCAAAATTAATAAACAAATTTGGATTCCGACAGCCAAAGGCCACCCCATAGCATCAGGAAGAAAAACTATTTAACTTAAACTTTGAGCTGTTCCCCAATAATTATAATGATAGGCGCCCAAAGTAGATCCCCCAACCAACCCAATTAAAACAGGAACAAATATATTTTATTGCATATTTCCTATCTCCATTTTCCTCAGATCTAAGGGAATACATGGCTGGAGCAAATGCATTTATCCTGGGCATCAACAATAGAGCTGTAGCAAAATTTCTATTTGAAGAGAAGAAAAAGCCGTCCTGATATGTTCAGAACGGCGGACGAAACTCCTTATGAAACTATTATGCGGATCATTCAAAAGAAAACAGGCAAACTTTACTCTGCCGAAAAAATTGTTGAATGTCACAATAAAATTTCCTGTTCCATTACAGAGGTGAGCTTTCTGATGCTATTGGGAAAGCACTAGGACAGCCTACGATAACCTAAATAGAAATTCACGCAGGAGCCTGGCACTGTTCATCCAAGGCTTCTCGTACCTGCAGCCAAATTGCACACTCCAATCGAATTTTCTGCAGTTTACATCCTAGCTGATATGGCTGATATATGTTATGGTTTTCAGCTTCCGCGTTGGCATGACAACCACCGCTGCAGAAAAATCTGGCCCAACATTTGCGGCATTGAGGCTTATTATATATATGGGCATTTTGAAAGTGTTTGCGCAATTTTTCATTTAACTCGGTACTAGCCAAATTACCAAGTTTATAATCATCCCGACCCACAAACTGATGGCAAGGATAAAGGTCACCCTCAGGAGTAACAACCATATACTCATGACCTGCTCCGCAGCCGGTCAGCCGTTTGGGCAAACAAGGTCCATGGTTTAGGTCCAAATTAAAATGGAAAAAGGTAAACGGCCTTCCTTCAAGTTTTCGTTTCCGGTATAACCTGGCCAGTTTTAAATACTCTTCCCGGAGTTGAGGAATATCTTCTTCTTTTAATCGGTAATCTTCACCCTCCAAGGCGACAACCGGTTCCAGAGAAATTATTTTATATCCTTCGTTTATCAGGTGCAGGGCATCTTGGTAAAAATCTTTGTTATATCCGGTATATGTTCCTCGAATATAATAATTATCATTGTTTCTTTGCCTGAGAAGTGTCTTGATATTAGCATTTACCACATCATAACTCCCCTTACCCGCTGGGAATTTCCTCAGCCGGTCATGTGTCTGGGGACGCCCGTCTAGACTTAAGACCACACTAATATTTTCTCGGGTAAGATAATCTCGAACATCATCATTGAGTCCAACACCATTGGTGGTCAGGGTAAACTTTAAAACCTTGCCCCTTTCTCCAGCCTGTCTCCTGCCATAAGATATTAAAGACTTTACAACGCAAAAATTCATTAAGGGTTCTCCGCCAAAAAAGTCAACTTCACAGTATTTTCGAGAGCCGGAATGTTCCATCAAGAAATCAAGCGCTCTTTTACCGGTATCTTCAGACATTAGAAGCCGCAGACCTCCAAAATCACCGCTGGAGGCAAAACAGTACTGACATCGAAGGTTACAGTCATGGGACACATTAAGGCACAGGGACTTTAAAACCGGCTTTTCCGGAGGAATATAATTGTCCCGGTATTCATCGTAAGTAAACAGTGTTTTCTGCTGGATAAGATATAAAATTTCATCTCTCGCTGAAAAAAGCTTTTGAGATTCATATCTGTTCCTGAGGGAACTAACAGCATCTTCTAAGCATCCCCCGTTATTAAGCATTGCTTCATGAATATCCCAAACCACTTTGTCAATAACATGTACTGAACCGGAATTAACATCCAGAAGAATTTTTGTATCATCAATCTGAAATTTATGGGTATCCTCAATTGGATAAATATGATTATTCACAGACATAACATCTCCTAAAAAAATTAGGCCTTTTCCCAGTCAGGGTGAAAGGCCTTTTTAGTTACTTCTCACAAACTTGGTTCCCCACCGTACAGGAAGTTTTGCAAGCGGACTGGCAGGATGTTTGGCATGTTCCACAACCCCCGGTCTTTGCCGTCCCTTTTAGGTTCCCTTTAACAATAGTTCTGATATGTTTTTCCACCTTGCTTCCTCCTTTACTATGTTAAAATACTATATTTAAACTTTACATATTATAACATACACTTTATCACTTTTCACCTAACAAGATAACCTCATCGCCACTTTTTACCTTGCCGCCTTTTAAAACCTTTCCAAACCGACCTTCCCGGCTAACCAGATAGGGCCTGCCGTGCTCTTTAAATTGTTCCTTTCCAATATAAAGAATTACTACTTCGGCATCCCCAATTCTCAGTTTTTTCCCAACACCTAATTTTTCAGGGGCAATTCCCTCAATAGTAAAATTCTCCGTATAGCCGCCCTTTAAAACCTCTTCTTTCTTTTCAGGAGGAACATTAGCTTCAGTTTCAATGGGCAGAATACTGACTTGACGGTCCCAATCTCCGCCGTGGGCGTCTCCTTTCAGCCCCCAACCCATCAACACCTCTACTTCATCAACACTTGTTTTCTCAATTCCCCGCTTTTCGCTAATATTAATTGAAATAACTTTACCCATATCCAACACCTCAATGCTAAAATTTCGACATCGGAAAAAAATCTCCTTTAATAAAGGAAAAAAGCACTTTAAGTGCTTTTTTTGGAGCGGGTGATGGGAATCGAACCCACGTAACTGGCTTGGGAAGCCAGCGCTCTACCATTGAGCTACACCCGCATTACTCAATATTATTATAACAGTTCTCCAATATTTAGGCAAATCTTTTAGAGAAAAGAAACAGCAGTCTTGCAACTGCCGGATACTTTATAATGGCGGAACTGACGGGAGTCGAACCCGCGATCTCCGGCGTGACAGGCCGGCATGTTAGACCACTACACCACAGTTCCAAGCCCATGATTACCCATATACGGCACTGCTTGCCGATTAGATAGAAAATGGTGACCCGTAGGGGATTCGAACCCCTGAATGCCAGCGTGAAAGGCTGGTGAGTTAAGCCGCTTCTCCAACGGGCCAAGAAAATGGTGAGCCATCGGCGACTCGAACGCCGGACACCCTGATTAAAAGTCAGGTGCTCTACCGACTGAGCTAATGGCTCATGTCTCACAGGTACATATGATACTATAAAACTTTTTTGCTGTCAACAAGGTATTGAGAGGAATTTTTTTCTTTTTTCGCCTCACCGCCATGTCGTCAGCGCTAACTTGCCTTTATATATTGCACTATAAACCGGTTTCTTGTCAATAGTAAATTAGCACATCTATAGGGAAAAACATCCATTCCCATGTGAACAAAACACCCCGCCCAATGCTCAGTTTTTGAAAAGTAAACATTCCCTTGGATAGGGTATTTAAGTTAGGCCATTACTCACAGCAAAAAGCACCGCACGGTGCTTTTTGCCGTCTCCCATACTTCTTAAAAACTGTTTCTAGTACAATTCTTCCCGCACAATGGTTTGACTTCTTTTTGGCCCCACTGCAACAATTACCGCCTTTACTCCCGTTAATTCTTCTATGCGCTCGAGATAACGGCGGGCGTTTTCCGGAAGATCACTAAAGTATCTTGCCCCGCTGGTATCCTGTTGCCACCCGGGCAATGACTCATATATCGGCCTACATTCGGCAAGCACCTTTAAGCTGGCAGGAAAATCATTCAGTTCTTTGCCCTGGTACTCATAACCCCGGCAAATTTTAATTTCCGCCAGTTTGTCAAGGACATCTAACTTTGTTACTGCCAGCCCAGTTAAACCGCTCAGTCTGGCACTATGGCGAACGACAACGGCATCAAACCACCCGCAACGGCGCGGTCGTCCGGTAGTTGTCCCAAATTCACACCCCTCATCACGGATTTGTTTTCCAATTTCATCAAAAAGTTCCGTGGGGAAAGGGCCTTCACCCACTCTGGTAGTGTAAGCTTTGGCAATTCCAACCACTTTATCAATTTTGGTCGGCCCAATACCAGCCCCGATACATGCGCCGCCTGCCACCGGATGGGATGAGGTCACAAAGGGATAAGTACCATGATCTAGATCAAGCATCGTTCCCTGAGCTCCCTCAAATAGTATTTTCTTCCCGGCATCTATCGCATCATTAATAAGCACCGACGTGTCGGTAATCAAATCTTTAATCTGTTCCGTAAACTCGCCATACTGTTTGACAATGGGTTCCTTTTCAAAGCCCTCCACTCCATATACCTTGTCAAACAAGATATTCTTTTCCGCCAAATTAATGGTAAGCTTATCCTCAAAAACACCTTGGTCCAGCAAATCGCATACCCGAATTCCCACACGGGCTGCTTTATCCATATAACATGGACCGATTCCCTGCTTGGTAGTGCCAATCTTATTTGCACCCTTCATTTCTTCCTGGGCTTCGTCCAGCCTTTTATGATAAGGCATAATCACCTGAGCCCGGTCGGAAATACGCAGGTTACTTATGGAAATACCTCGTTCTTTCAACTCATTAATCTCAGAAATAAGCACCTCAATGTCTAAAACCACACTATTACCAATCACACATATAGTTTGAGGATAGAGAATTCCTGACGGGATCAAATGCAACTTATATTCCTCGTCCCCAACTACCACGGTATGACCTGCATTGCTTCCTCCCTGATACCTAACAACTACATCTGCCTGTTCAGCAAGGAAATCAGTAATTTTCCCTTTCCCTTCGTCCCCCCATTGCGCTCCAATCAACACTACTGCTGACATAATCAGCACCTCCACTAAGCAAATTTCACTAATATTGCATGCTTATAAATGTTAACCTGCTAATCGGGATGCAATATCCCGCCCTACAACTACCCCAGTTACAGAAGCTTGCATCAGCCCTCTTGTGATTCCGGCACCGTCACCAATGGTATAAAGATTCTTAACACTAGGCTCAAAGTTTTTACCCACTTTAACTTTAGAAGAATAAAACTTTACTTCCGCTCCATAAAGCAATGTATTTTTCGCATATAGCCCCGGCGCAATATTATTAAATGCTTTAAGGGTCTCAATAATCGAAGTAAGGTACCGGGCAGGCAAAACGTAGCTTAAGTCGCCGGGAACCGCACTTTTTAATGTGGGAATAGTAGTGGACTTCTTTAATCTGTCTACATCGGTTCGCCGTCCTTTGATGACATCTCCCAAGCGCTGTACCATTACTCCGCCCCCGGTAAGCATATTAGCCAAGCGGGCAACATATTTTCCATATTCAATCGGTTGATTAAACGGCTCAGTGAACCTGGTGGAAACAAGGAGCGCAAAATTAGTGTTATTTGTTTTTAATTTTGGATCCGCATAGCTGTGACCGTTAACCACCGCAATCTGTCCATCATAATGTTCTTCGGAAACTACACCTCCGGGATTGACACAAAATGAACGGACTTTGTTATCAAAAGTATCGGAATAATAGACCAGTTTTGCCTCGTAAAGATCACGAGTCAAATGATCCATGATCGAGTTGGGTACTTCTACCCGGACTCCGATATCAACTTCATTATTATCCGTTTTAATATTTAAACGTTTCGTCTGCTTCGACAACCATTCAGCCCCCTCCCGTCCGGGCGCGGCTACCACAAAGTCAGCTTCAATTTCAACAGGTTCTTTTCCTCTCGGTTCAACCAACACTCCTCGTACCTGTTGGTTTTCAACAAGTATGTCCAGGGCTTTGGTCATTTCCATAAATTCTGTATTCGTCTCATTAATCAGGTAATTGTACATAGCCTTGAGTACCTCAAAGGCCAGTTCCGTACCTAAATGCCTAACCGGACAAGGAATCAGTTGAATGCAGTGCTTTGAAGCTTCATACATAATATCTTCCACGCGTCTTTCATCTAGACCGTATATTTCTTTTCTAGCGCCAAATTCCAGATAAATACTGTCGGCATAATTAATAATCTCCTGGGCTTCCTCCGAAGACATATAATCGGTAATTCTTCCTCCTACTTCCGGAGAAAGAGACAGTTTCCCATCACTGAAAGCTCCGGCTCCTGACCAACCGCTGGTTATGGCACAAGGATCACAGTTACAGCAGACTCCTTTATGCCTGGCGGGACAATTCCTTTGTTCCAGAGTCCGCCCTTTGTCGATGAGTAATGTTCTTATTTCAGGATTCCTGCGTGCTAATTCAATAGAAGTAAATATCCCTGCGGGGCCGGCACCAACAATCACTACATCATATTTCCGCTTCATTGGTTCATCTCCCTGCCTCTTAATGCTATTGTGACCTGTTTTAGACACAAAAATTACCTCAATAGAGTAATAAACCCCTATTAAGGTGTCCCAAATTGAAAAAATACTTATAAACACATTATCACAATTTTATTTTAACAGAGCATTCCAAGAAAGTCAATCTAAAATCCGAATATTAATCGCTTATTTTTTATAAATATTCGCCTATTTCCCCAAAGTCCGAACTTTACAATACTTAACTCCCCGAAAAAGTTCTGAGGCGTTTATATTATTCTTAAAATGTCGCCTGACAAACTTATGTTTATTTACTATTTGTTTTTTAACACTGACCGAAAAACAGTTTTGGCACTGGTCAGTACCATGCTGGAAAACCCTTTGTGTTTTTGACAAATCCGGTTTAGAGCATCTATCAAGGTATCCAGCTCTTCATAAGAAACCGTTAAGGGCGGTTCCAGCCGGATTACATTGGGGTTATTCAGCGTATAGGCTGTGATAATTCTATACCTATTAAGCAGTTCCCCTGCGATCATTGCTCCGGTATATTCCGCTGCTACTTTGTCCAAAGTTCCTCCTGTCAGGTAACTTAAAAAGCCTTTTTCCGGCTGATTAAATTCGATCCCAATCATTAACCCTTTGCCCCGTACATCCCGAACAAAAGGATACTTTTCCGGGAAGTCCCTCAACTTCGACATTAGATACTCACCCTTTTCCCGAGCTTGGGCAGGTAGATTTTCCCGGCAAATTACCTCCAGTGCGGCTATTCCGGCAGCTGCTGCACGACTGTTTCCCCCGAATGTAGAAGTATGTAAGGTGGCCTTGTCCATACTCCCATAAGCCTTCTTCCAGACACTTTCGGTCGCAATATAAGCAGCAAGGGGCATAACACCTCCACCTAAAGACTTGGCCACACACATGATATCGGGAGTCACATTCTCATACTCGCAAGCAAACATGCGTCCGGTACGACCAAAACCTGTCTGAATTTCATCGACAATTAAGCAGGTTTCATAACGGCTGCAAATTTTGCGTAGTTGATGCAGGTAACCATCCTCAGGAATGATAATCCCACCCTCTCCCTGCACCGGCTCAACAATAAAAGCAGCTACATCCCCGCCCGCTAAAGCCTGTTCTGCCTTCGTCCCGTCCCCGTAAGGAACAAATTCCACCCCGGGTAAAAGGGGCATAAATGGCTTCCGGTATTTCTCCCGACCCGTAACAGACAAGGCGCCAAAAGATTTTCCATGGAATGAACCTTCGCAGGAAACAATCTTTTCCCGCCTGGTCGCCGCTCGGGCAAGCTTTAAAGCCCCTTCCACAGCTTCTGCACCACTATTGCCAAAAAAGGAGTACTGAAGCCCAGGGGGGGTAATTAAGGAAAGATTCTTTGCCAAAGCTCCAGCCAGCGGATTAAGAGAGGCTTGAAGGAGATTGGGAAAATCCTCCACCTTCTCCACCGCCATTGCCACCTCCGGATGATTGTGCCCTAAATTTAGGGCCCCGTATCCTCCAAGAAAATCCAGGTATGCTTTGCCCTCTGTATCCCATACCTGGCAATTTTTTGCCCGCACAAAGCATTTGTCAAAATTCAAAAGACCCATCATACTTACAAGTTCCGGATTCACAAAGAGTCGATGATTTTTTCGGTTCTCTTCCCGGGATAATTCCATAGCATCCCGAAGCGTAACAAGTTCTCTATAGTCATTTTGCTTCATGTCCACTTATTCTGCCCCCAATATTATAAAATTTCCAAAAATATTTCGAGAAAAATACATTTAGTCTTTTTCCAATTATATCATACTGCCAAGGGAAACCAAAAATAGTATTGGTTGATTGGAACGCAACCGGAAAAAACCATATAATTATCTTGAGAATTCTTAAACTAAAAATAATGAAAGGAGCTTCTGTAAATGAAACTGTTACATTCTTATCACAGCGAAAGAAAACTAATGGGCCGCTTAAACCACGGTAGTGATCTCTTAGGCGAATTGACTGAGCTGGTAACCCGAGAGAAAATCAACACGGGTACTTTTTCAGTTATCGGAGCGGTTAAAAAGGGAGCAATATCCTATTACAATCAGGAAAGCAAAGAGTACAAGACAATGACTTTTAACGAACATTTAGAGATTCTATCCTGCACCGGCAATATTTCATTAAAAGACGGTCAACCCTTTATCCACTGTCATATTATCTTCGGCGACAGTACAGGGAAATGCCTGGGAGGTCACCTGGCAAAAGGCACTGAGATTTTTGCGGGGGAACTATACTTGGAAGAACTGGTTGGTCCTGTTCTTTCTCGTAGCTATGATGATACTACTGGATTAGGACTTTGGTCTTAAAAAACAAACCCGGGGAACAGTACCGTCCGGCGGCAATATGTTCCCCGGCTTCAAATCAAAGTTGTTTTGCCGGCTCCTGAAAAAGTTCTACCGTCAATATATTTTTATTAATAAATGTCCGAATACTAATGATATCCTTGGTATTGTTCTGAAAACAAAAATCAATTGCACCGTAACTAACGGTGGCATCCTTACCTTTTGGGACATAGTCAACAGGAATGCTGTGGGGCTGCCTTTCTATTATCCGTAATCCCGCCTTTAAAACCGCATTGTATATTGTGGAAGAAACCTGGCATACGCCACCCCCGTAGTCTTCAACTTTTTCCTTGTTGACAAAAACTATGGCCTTTTGAAACCCACGTTCCGGCAGACGCGGCCCGACCACCTTATTAAAAGAAAACTCTTCTCCGGGATTAAGTTTATAACCGTCTATCATTTCTGTGGCAAGTTTTATGTTTGCGGCTCGGGATCGATAGTCCAGATCAAACAGGGTTGAAAAACTGCCGATTTTTTGCGGCCTTTTTGCCTGTTCCTCCATGATTTTTTCTTTAACCATTAGATATGCTTCATAGGGAGAGAATATTTCATGGGCAAAGTAGTTCTCCGGGATAATCAGACTTCGTATTCTTGTTGCAGGATCATATTGCACAAAGAATCCGGCCGGTTCCAGCATCCTCAAAGGAACATATAGTTTTCCCTCTTGGAGAACCGGCGCTGTCGGCCACTCAATTTCCCTAAGATCATTTCCCACTAAATAGACTATTTCTAAATCCCGGGTTAAGACTAAGCAGCCCTGCCCGGTTTGCCAAACAGCGGAGGAAGTCTCTTCACACCATGTAACGGACAACCCGGCAATATGACCAATCTGCCGTAAATGGCCGTAAGTAACATTATCTTTTATGCATCCGGAAAAATAAACTGTCTCTGTAACACTCCCCCGGTTAACAATCAAAGGAATCTGCTCCGTACCATGTGCCGGGCAGCAAAGAAGGAAAAAAAGGCATGCTAAAACCAGCACAGCACGTAATAAAATCTTCACCATTACTTTACACCTCCACTTTTCGCCTCTCATTATAAAAAAGCTTCGGTGTAAATATCATCATAAAACGTCGGGCATAGTGCAAAAAGATATGAGCAGAAGCCCGAAAAACAGTCTTTATCTTTCCTATCCTGCTAGCCTTTCAAGACAATAATTACGCCTATCAATACCCACACTAGCGATAAAATCCGGGTAGTTAGGACCTTCCGTCTGTCCCGGGATGGTTTTTGCCCTTTATAAAAATTCCGATAAATGCCACTAATTACCGTGTCTGGACGAAAAAACGCCCATGTTCCCAAAAGAGTTACCAAAACCCCCACAACACGCACCTCGACCAACCCCTCTCATGACATTTTTTAGTGATAATGGACTAATTTTCTATCTTACGATATAAACTATGATGCAAGAAATACTGTCCTGCTAGATAAAAGGATATCTCTGGTAAATAAAGAATACTACATGACAACAGGAGGTGATAAGATGCCAATAGTTCAGGTGGAAATTATCAAAGGACGAACCCTAGAACAAAAACGTCAAATGGCAAAGGAAGTAACGGAAGCAATTTCAAAAAATCTTGTCTGCCCGCCCGAAGCAGTTAAAATTATTATCCGGGAAATGGAAAAAGAGAATTATGCTGAAGCAGGTACTCTTTTTGCAGATAAATAATTAATTAACAAACCCTTCTGTCGTAAGCAGAAGGGTTTGTTAGTATGTTATGCTATTTCTTTAACCAGGTCATCATGCTGCGCAGTTCACTGCCTACCTTTTCAATGAGATGTTCTTTATCCTGTTTAACCCGGGCTATATATTCCGGACGGCCGGCTTTGTTTTCCAGAATCCACCCTTTAGCAAACTGACCATTTTGAATTTCCGCCAATATCTTTTTCATTTCTTTTTTGGTTTCTTCAGTGATAATACGCGGTCCAACCGAAACATCACCCCACTCTGCAGTATCACTAATGGAATACCTCATATTGGCAATGCCGCCTTCATAAATTAAATCTACAATCAATTTCATTTCGTGAAGGCATTCAAAATAGGCAATTTCCGGCTGATAGCCTGCTTCAACTAAAGTCTCAAAACCAGCCATAATCAGATGGGTCAATCCGCCGCAAAGTACCGCCTGCTCTCCAAACAAATCGGTCTCTGTTTCTTCTTTAAAGGTGGTTTCAATCACTCCTGCCCGGGTTCCACCTATGCCTTTAGCATATGCAAGAGCATAATCTTTTGCCTTTCCGGAATAGTCCTGGAAAACAGCAATCAAATCCGGGACACCTGCCCCCTCTTTAAACTGGCGCCGCACTAAGTGTCCGGGACCTTTGGGAGCAACCATAATCACATCAACATTTTCCGGAGGAACAATTTGTGAGAAATGAATATTAAAACCGTGAGAAAATCCGAGGATTTTGCCTGCTTTCAAATTTGGCTCTACAGCTTCCTTATAAAGGCCTGCCTGAATTTCATCTGGTACCAATATCTGAATATAATCAGCCTGAGCAGCTGCTTCCTGGGCAACTGTTACCTTCATCCCGTCAGCTTCAGCCTGTGCCCAAGCCTTACTACCCGGTCTTTCAGCCACCACTACATCCAACCCACTGTCCTGTAGACTCTGTGACTGAGCATGTCCTTGACTTCCATAGCCAATCACAGCAATCTTCTTTCCTTTTAAGAGCGTTAAATCCGCATCTGCATCATAATACATTCTTGCCATAGGTATCCTCCTTACTTCAAAAAACTGGAATATTTTTTGGATATTTCTCTAATTCTACCTCACGAGCTAATACAAGTCAATTAATTTATCCTACGCTGGGAGCAAGATCCATGAATTTTGTATATTCTTTAAGAAATGCCAATTCCGCCTGACCCACCGGACCGTTTCGGTGCTTGGCGATAATTATTTCGGCAATTCCCTTTTTTTCTGTTTCAGGATCGTAATATTCCGGCCGGTGAATAAAAATTACAACATCCGCATCTTGTTCCAACGCCCCGGATTCCCGCAAGTGGCTAAGGTTCGGTTTTTTATCAGAACTCTGCTCCACCGCCCGGGAAAGCTGAGAAAGGGCTACTACCGGCACTTTAAGTTCCCGCGCTAGTGCCTTTAACGATCTGGAAATCTCCGCAATTTCCTGTTGCCTGTTCTCGGAACGACGGTTACTTCGCATCAGCTGAAGGTAATCAATCACCACCAGGTCTAACCCCTTTTCCGCTTTCAATCTTCTGGTTTTTGCCCGAACTTCCAATGCTGAAATACCCGGAGTATCATCAAGGTAAATCGGGGATTCTGCGAGAGGGCCCAAGGATGCGGAAAGCCGACGCCATTCTTCCTCAGAAACATATCCTGTCCGAACTTTAGATTGATCAACTCTGGCCTCAGCACACAGCATACGCTGTGCTAATTGTTCTTTTGACATTTCCAAACTGAAGACAGCTACAGTCTTGCCATACTTAACAGCAGAGTTTTGGGCAATATTTAAACAAAAAGACGTTTTCCCCATTGCCGGCCGAGCAGCCACAATAATCAAGTCACTGTCCTGAAGTCCCGAGAGATAATAATCTAAATTTTTAAAGGTGGGAATACCAATAACTCCTTCATGTGCCTTAGTTTGACCTATTTGCTCAAAAGCTTCTACTGCTACATCTCTGATGGAGGAAAATCCCTCCCGGGTTTTCCGTTCCGCCAAGGAAAAAATTAATTTTTCCGCCTCATCAATTAATTCCTGGCCATCAACACCATCCTCGTAACCCCTTTCGGCAACCCGGGTACTAACATTGATTAAAGAACGAAGCAGTGCCTTTTCCGAAACAATTTTCGCATAATAACCGGCATTAACCGCTGTAGGCACAGCATTTGCCAAAGAGGTAAGATAGGAAATCCCACCTACTCTTTCCAGACTGCCATCTTTACGCAGCTCCTCCACCAGCGTCACCAGATCCACAGGATCCCCCTTGTCGCTAAGTGTCAGCAATTTTTCAAATATTACCCGATGGGCCTCTTTATAAAAGTCAACCGGCCGAAGCAGTCCGACAACCTGAAAAACAGTGTCTCTGTCCAGCATCATCGCGCCCAAAACCGCCTGCTCGGCATCAATATTCTGGGGAGGTACCCTGTTTAAAGCCACACTCATCTTTCACCCTATGAACCCTTTAGAGTTCAGGTTTACCCCCTTTCTATCCCATCAAATGTTGAAGTGCCTCTTCTACGTCAGAAACGGTAATCACCTCAATACCCTTTAGATCCGTCGGTATATCATTGGCGTTATCCTTTGGAATTAACACTTTAGTCATCCCGGCTTGTTTTGCACCATAAATTTTCTCAAAAACACCGCCTACCGGTTTCACCTTTCCTTGAATTGATAATTCACCGGTTAGCGCCACATCTTGACGCAAAGGTTTTTGTTTAACAGCACTGTAAATGGCCATAAAAATAGCCGTTCCCGCTGAAGGACCGTCTATATTTCCCCCTCCAATAACGTTTACATGAACATCATAATTAGCCAAGTCTTCTCCGGTTACTTTTCGAAAAACAGAAGAAGCATTAAAAACAGAATCCTTGGCCATACTGCCCGCCGTGTCATTAAACCTAATCTGGCCTTTACCTTCCTTCCCACAGGGAAAGACGACCGCTTCTATTTCTAAAACAGATCCGACAAAACCTGCCACTCCCAAGCCAAGTACCTTGCCAATTTCCGAAACCGGACAGGCTTTTTGCACAACATAGGGAGAAAGGCGGGAAATTTGTACTACTTCATAAACATCTTCCCGGCTAACCAGAATCCGATCGGAAATGCCTGTCCGGGACATCTGCTGTTTGTACAAGGCCAATCCATATGCATCAGCCAGTATGTTATTAGCTTTTCTGCCTTCAATTGTGTACTCTGCAATAACTTCCGGAACCATAGGATCTAAATCTACATCTAATTTTTGGGCAGCCTTGATCACAATGTCCTTAATATCACCGGGTGTTAACGGTTCAAAATATACTTCTGCGCAACGGGATCTCAGTGCTGGATTCAATTCTTCAGCACTTCGCGTTGTCGCTCCAATCAAAACAAAATCGGCCGGAACCCCCTCCTCAAAGAGGCGTTTAATATATTGGGGCACATTTTCATCGTGTGGATCATAATAGGATGATTCAAAATAGACTCTTTTATCTTCTAAAACTTTTAGTAGCTTATTCAAAAGCATCGGGTCCATTTCTCCGATTTCATCAATAAACAGCACCCCGCCATGAGCATCAGAAACTAAGCCTAGCTTTGGTTCGGGAATGCCGGTATCCGCCAGGTCTCGCCGTGCCCCCTGGTAAATCGGGTCATGTACCGATCCTAAAAGAGGATTTGTGATATCCCGAGGATCCCACCTAAGCGTGTTTCCATCCACCTCCACAAACTTAGCATCACTGGAAAAAGAAGTGGTTTTAATTCCTTTGGCTGCCTCCAACACCAAGCGGGCAGCAGATGTTTTCCCTACCCCGGGTGGGCCATATAAAATTACATGTTGGGGGAAAGGACATGCTATTTTAGCCATCAAAGCTTTTACGGCTCTTTCCTGACCAACTATTTCCTTTAGCATCTGAGGACGCAACACTTCCATCGCAGATCGGGACAGTTGGGTATGTTCCATCTTTTCTAAAACCGCAAGTTTTTTTAAAGTCTGCGCATTTTCCGGGCCACCGTTTTCCCGGACAATCTGCATTTTAATTTCTTTGACATAATCCTCATGACGCTCCTGCATCCGGTCAGTAATCATCTTCTCCAAACGATCTTCCACCGACCGCCTGGCAATATAATCGGCTAGTTCTTCCTCAATTTTTTTGAGCTTTTCGGGGATCTCCTCCCCGGTAGGAACGGTATCAAGCGTAGGATCCATAAATACTATTTTTTGCAGGCCAAGCACCCTTTCGCCTAAATTCTTGGATCTCAGCAACGGTAAAGCCTCTAGTTTTGTTGCTTTAATCACCATATGATCAGCACCGTAAACATCACTAACTAAAGAATATACGGCAGCTACCTGGTGCTCGATTTCCTCACTGACAGTATGAAGATCGGACAGTTTGGGGCCTTTAATTTTGTCTAGGAACCCTTTCATTGCTTTCCCCTTTCTTTCCTACGAGTTTATTGTTTATGATTATTGGGTACAAACATTGATTTTGACCTTTACTTGAATCTCCGGGTGAAGCTTTATTACCGCTTCATATGTCCCCAGGTTTTTGATCGGCTCTGCTAATTCTATCTTACGCTTATCCACCTTCACTTTTAACTGACCGGCAATTTGCTCGGAAATCTCTTTATTGGTGACGGAGCCAAAAAGCCGCCCACCTTCACCGGCCTTTGCACTAATAGTAATCACAGCTTCCCGCAACTTCTCTCCGGTGGCTTTTGCTTGTTCTAATTCCCTGTCCTTTTTCGCCTCTATTCGGGCATTTTCTTGTGCTAAACGAGCTAAATTTTCTTTGGAAGCCTCGACCGCCAATCCCTTTGGAAACAAAAAGTTTCGGGCGTATCCTTCTGCTACCTTAGCAATATCTCCCTTTTTACCAAGGTTTTTAACATCCTGATTTAAAATAACTTTCATTTTCGATTCCCCCGATCCATGCCAAGCTAATGGCATTTTATTATATTTGATTACTAAAATAGCCCTGCAAAAGTCCTTTTAACTTTTCCTTTGCATCCTCTACGGTAATTCCCTTTAACTGGGCACCGGCCACATTAAGATGTCCGCCCCCACCCAATTGTTCCAGTAAAACCTGAACATTGATGTCACCGTTGGACCGACCGCTGATATTGGCACCGTCAGGCACTGCATAAATTACAAAAGATACCTTAACATTTTCCACAGAGAGCAAAATGTCTGCAGTCTTTGCCGCGATAACTGCGCTATGAGGTACAGCCTCCTCCATAATAGCAACCGCCGCTTGGCCAAACCAAATTTCCGAGCTCTGAACCACTTGCGCCCTCTGTAAAACTGTATCGTAGTCATCCTGCAAGAGCATGCGGACCAGTCCCGGGTCCGCCCCTGATCTTCTTAAAAAGGCAGCTGCCTCAAAAGTACGTACGCCCGTTTGAAATACAAAATTTTTTGTATCCACTTCAATTCCCGCCAGCAAAGCTGATGCTACTAAAGGGTTAAGAGAAATATCCTCATCCATATACTGGATAATTTCCGTTACCAGTTCACTGGCAGACGAGGCATAAGGTTCTACATATATTAACTGGGCATCATCAATAAATTCTTCAGCCCTGCGATGATGGTCTATCACTACAACCCGTTTTACCTTTTTTAAAATTCCCGGTTCGATTAAAAGAGAAGGTTTGTGGGTATCGCATATTACCAATAAGGTCTCCTTACCTGTGTATTGAAGAGCTTCCCTGCTTGTGACAATCATCTGCCTATACTCAGGATAGTCCTTAACGGCCGTAAAAAACTTATCCAAAGTACCGGCAGCATTATCTAAGACCAGATAAACCGGCTTATCAAAATAAAGGGCGAGCCGGGCAACCCCAAGAGATGAACCGACGCTGTCCAAGTCTGAATTCTCATGTCCCATAATCACTATATTGGCTACTTCTTGAATAAAGTGCTTTAAAGTATATGCCACTACCCTGGCTTTAACTTTGGTCTTCTTTTCCGGCGCGCTGCTCTTTCCCCCATAATAGAGAACTTTATTAGCCCATTTTAACACTACTTGATCACCGCCCCGGCCTTGAGCCAGGTCTAACCCCAAATAAGCCAAGCGCGCCAAATCCATTAAAGTCTCTTCTCCCACACCCATTCCGATACTAAGAGTAACAGGAACTTTGTTTTCCTGCCCAATTTCCCTTATCCGGTCAACAATTTCGAACCGGTTTTTTTGACATTCTTTGAGGATCCCCTGATTTATCACCAACAAGAATCTGTCCTCAGCAAATTTCTTTAAAACACCCTCTAATTTTCCCACCCATTCTTTTAATTCTTTATCAATGCCGGCTAAAAGCATCGTTCTTTTCTCATCATCCACGCCCTGAAATGCTTCGGAAAAATTATCAATCTGCACAACACCAATAACCGGACGTTCTTCCTGGAAACGTCGATCCAGGTTAACCTGTTCGGTAATATCTTCAAAGGTGAGGAGCAGACGGTTTATCCCATCCTCTGCATTTAAGTCCATGCTTTGCACCTGGTAAAACCGATTATTTATCACTAATTGAGAAGTCTTCCATCTGGGAAACCAAGTATGCCGGCGTAAAGCTAGTTCCGGCAGGTACTGAATAATTTTCCCTCTGATAACTCCTTCTCGTCCAAGCATCTTCACAAATAAATTATTATGCCAGTGAATCATCCCCGTTTGGTCAATTATCACAATTCCAATCGGCAAGGAAAATAATACTGACTCACTTACCACATTAATCTTCCGGGTTAAATCTTCCCGACAAACTTGCCATTTGCGTTTTTGGGAAATATGCCACACTAATAACCCCAAAAATGCTATAAAGAAACACCCGCATAAAAAGTACCATACTTGCACCCAGGAAACTCCTTTCAGTTTGGAAAAAGCGGACAACGTCTTGTCCCGGCTGCTATTTTTCCGCCCCCGCCCTGATAAATCGGCGGTAGTCAAATAAAGGATCGAATAAACCAATTAATAAAAGCAGAATAAAAATAATGTGGTTGAACATAATGATACCAATAATTATCAATGCTTTTATCGGGGGAGTGGGTTGGTAACTTTTCCAATAAAAAACAGCCACGGAAATTCCGGAAATCAACAGCAAGGGATAATAAATATATAAAATATTTTGGCCTATCAATACAAGCAGTCGGTGTTCAAAGTGATTTCCTGCCAATAAAAAACCCAAAGCGCCAATAACACCCCAGACAATGACCCACGGAAGATGCCATTCCCGAAAGGGAGGCATATCGGGGATTTCATACCTTAACCTTCTTAGTATTTTTCGGGCAATTAAATAGTTGACCAAAGCCACCCCCATGGAAGCTGTAATATATGCTCCGGGCAACAGTGTATCAATCATTCGAAAAATTTGCTCTTTATACTGTTCAGCCGAGACTCCCTGGGGCAATATTTGATCCAAAATCCCCATGTTTTCGTATGTTTTAAAAGCTTGATCAATTGTCATCTTCATCTCTAAAATCCCCTGGGAAATTGGCAGATTAGCCACAAAGGCGGACAGCACCAAAGTTGCCGCAGTAGATACTGCAGTAATTAACGTTCCTAACAACAGGGCTTTCATGGGAGAAAGCTTTTCTTTAAAACAGTAACCGTAAGCAAGGGCCATCCCGCCTAAGTTGACTACCATTAATATCGCCTGAACCGGGCCAGCCAAAATTGAAATAAGCCCACCGGTTACAACCAGTCCCATGACTCCTAATCTGATATCATGCCGCATAATGAGTAAAATTATCGGAATCGTCCAAAATAAACCTGTGACAAATGACAGTATAGGTATATAGATACCGATGATACCCAGCAATGCAGCGATTGCTGCCATCAGTGCCCCTTCCGTTAAGGCACCCACCGTAATTGGAGAAGCTGATTTTAACATTACTTTCGGTTATCCTCCACATATTTTAACAAACCGGATAAGTCCCCATACCACTTTTCAACT
The DNA here is from genome assembly GCA_050945755.1 of Bacillota bacterium. Lineage (GTDB taxonomy): Bacteria > Bacillota > Dehalobacteriia > Dehalobacteriales > Dehalobacteriaceae > JAQVXR01. Next base: position 19,669 of record JBMNTN010000006.1, read on the forward strand.
TCATGTCCCTTCATCACACTTTCCCGCAATTTAGTTTTCATGTTTAAATCAATACGGGAATAGGACATGCCTAATCTTTTACCAAGAATATACGTAGTGATTAGTATTCCCGTGATACACTCCAAAATAAGTCCCTCACTGCCTTTTACCATCGCCTTTAGAAGGGCGGCAACAGAACCGACAAGCTCAGCTTTTAACCAATCAATTACCTTTACATTTTTAGCAATGTCAAAATCCCTGGTGTTGGAGTACATCAAGACCATCCTCCTCCCAGAAAAAATATTCATATAATTTCTGCAATCAAATATTCTTTTCCTGCCACCAATATCGGACAATTTATGACACTATATGCTGTCCTCGACAGAAATGGGACAGTTCCCCTCTGTTGTTTTTTTATATAAAACAGGGGAGCCTACGCTTCCCCTGTTATTATATAATTTATTCGGTTGTATAGGGCAATAAAGCTATGTTCCGAGCCCTTTTTATCGCCAGCGTTAAAGCCCGCTGATGTTTGGCACAGTTTCCGGAAATCCGACGGGGAAGAATCTTGCCCCTTTCGGTAATGTGTTTTTTTAACCGGCCTATATCTTTGTAATCTATAACATCAATTTTATCAACACAAAAACTGCATACGCGCTTACGGCCCCGTCGACCCCGGTTGCCCCGGCCACGTGGATTCCGTTCACCACGTTCGTGTTCAGTCATTTTTTATTCTTCCTCCTTAAATCCTAGAATGGCAGATCATCATCAGGGGGTGCTACCTCCGCATCAATAAAACCACTTGGGTCGACACTGCCTGTGTCCTTCGGGCTTAAAAAGCGAACAGTTTCAGCCACAACTTCGGTTACCCAACGACGTTGCCCATCCTGTCCCTGATAACTCCTTATTTGCAGGCGGCCATCAACAGCAGCTAACTTTCCCTTTGATAGGTAATTGGCACAATTTTCCGCTTGCTTCTGCCAAACAACAATGTTTATAAAATCCGTCTCCCTTTCCCCTTGAGCATTTTTCCTCATCCGATCCACCGCTAAGGTAAAGGTTGCTACGGCAACACCGTTAGGTGTATAACGCAGCTCGGGATCTTTTGTTAGTCTGCCGATTAAAATTACGCGGTTTAGCACCTAAACTCACCACCAGTTCAATTATTCTTCTTCTCTTACAACGATATAACGGATAACATCATCAGAAATTTTAAAGTTCCGTTCCAATTCGGCGGGCGTTTCCTGAGTACCTTTAAAGTAAACAAGTACATAATAGCCCTCACGGAACTTTTTCACTTCGTAAGCCAGTCGACGTTTACCCCAAGGATCCACCTTCACCAGCTCACCACCGTTGTTTTGGATCAGCGAGGAATACTTTTCAATTGTTGCCTGTATTTTTTCCTCGTCTAAGTCAGGTCTGATAATATACATTGCTTCGTATGCTCGCATATCCTTCACCTCCTCCCTTTGGACTTACGGCCCCGGCACAAAGCATACCTTACGGGGCAGGGACATACACAATGACACTAGGGTATTATAACATAAATTAACAGTAGAAACAAATCATTTTTTGTCTGTTTCATCCTGCACACTTTTGACAATTTTTTTTACCCGTTTCTCAAAATCCTGACGGGAAATCATTACCTGACGTCCGCAGGTAAGACATTTTATCCGGAAGTCCATCCCTGTTCGCATTACTTCCCATTCAAATCCCCCACACGGATGGGGTTTCTTTAACCTAACCACATCACCCAGATGGAATCTGTCCACTGCCTAAACCTCCTTAAACAGCCGCTTTTCAAGATAAAATCCGGCGCTGAAATACTATTAATCACCACAAATTTTTATTCATAGGCAAGTTTTGGCTCAAGCATGTTTTTCCTCAGGAACGGTCAACTTGTCTAATGCGTCGCGAGCATTAACCCGTACCAACCAGGCCTCATCATTCAGAGCCTTTTTCAGTACGGGAATCGCCTCAAAACACCCCAGCCGCCCCAAGGCACGGGCAGTCATCGATCTTACTTTTTCGTCAACATCCCCCATTAAAGGGATTAGGTTTTCCAAGGCATTAGGGTTGCCAATTTCCCCCAGAGCGGAAACTGCCTTTTGGCGTATCCTAGGGGACTCGTCTGCTAACTCTTTCATAAGCGGTACTACCGCTCTATCATCGGCAATTTCCTGGAGAATATCAATAACCAAACATTTTGTTCCCTCCGGGAGATCACACAAAATCCCACATAAATAATCAACGACACCAGGTCCAAATGCCACTAATACTTCAGCTACTCGGGCCGGTAAATATTTCTCAGGTTGGGATAAAGCATCAACCAAGAGGGGAATAAGCCTTTTTTCCTTTAGATTAACCAGGATGTAGGCTGCTTCAGCCTGTCGTCCTTCATCTTTGGCACCAAGAGCATTAACATAATGGTTAAGATAGCCTTGAGACTCCCAAAAATCAACCAGTTCTTTTTTTATTTCCGGGGAAATTTTAGGCCAAAATTCCACAATTTCAGGCACCTGCTCTATACCATACTCATTTAATCTTTTAAACAGTGACTTCGAAAGCGCACCCTTAGCCTGAATCAATTTTCTCGGCAAATCACCTTGCCATTTTTGCCCACTATTCTCCTTGCAGCTTATTTTTTTTCTCTTCACACAAAAATAGCAGAGAATAATAATTAATGCTACAAGTACAAAGGCAGCAGCAAAATGCACCCCGACTCCCCCTGCCTATTTAAATTTTATCTTCATCCCGTCTCACATGAATTCGTCCGGCATTCCCGGCGTGAATCCTACCTACGAGTCGAAAACCTACCTGTCGTTCTTGCAGTAGAGAAGCCAAAAAATCCACTTTTTGTGGTGAAACAGCTATTAAAAGCCCGCCACTCGTCTGCGGATCAAACATAATGTCCTGCAAAAACCGAGGAACATCTATTTCGAAGTCTATTCTGTCCGCTAAATAGTTTTTGTTGTTATAACACCCTCCGGGAATAATACCCATTTCAGCAAGTTCCCGGGCCTTCTCCCAAATAGGAAGCCGGTCCGCCCAAACTTCTGCGGAAACTTTGCTCGCTGCCATCATCTCTCCTAAGTGTCCTAAAAAGCCAAATCCGGTAATATCCGTGGCTGAATGAACACCTGCTTTTCCCATTGCTGCCCCTGCTTGCTTATTGAGAGTTGCCATGTCCCGAATGACTTCCCGTTCTATTTCTTCATCGATCATTCCTGCCTTAATCCCGGTGGCAATAATTCCATTTCCCAAGGTCTTTGTCATAATTAAAATATCTCCCGGACGAGCCTTATCATTACTCAGGATCTCTTCCGGTTTAGCGATACCCGTGACTGCCAAACCGTATTTGGGTTCTTTATCGTCTACCGTGTGCCCTCCGATTAGCAGGGCACCAGCCTCCATCACCTTTTCCGCACCACCGCGTAAGATCTGGCCAAACACTTCCAAATCAGAGCACTTGGGGAAAGTGGCAATATTCAGGGCCGTTAGGGGTTCGCCCCCCATAGCATAAATATCGCTTAAGGCATTAGCAGCGGCAATCTGTCCAAAGGTAAAAGGGTCGTCTACCATAGGCGTAAAGAAATCCACTGTTTGAATCAGCGCCAGATCGTCCGAGATTTTATAAACCCCGGCATCATCATAGTTTTCCGTTCCGACCATTAAATTCGGATGAGAAAAAGAAGGCATACCGGATAATATTTTTGCCAGGTCCGCCGGACCGATTTTTGCCGCTCACCCGGCAGCAGTTACCATCTGGGTTAAACGAATCCCGTCTTGACCCATGGGGCTCACCTCCAATTAGTTTCCAGATAAATTACTTGTTTTTATTCCCCCAGGGACATACCGCCAAACAACGTCCGCATACTCTTTTACCAAAACTATGTCGCATACTGCTCAAATACTCATTACAAGCCGGTGCATCAAAACGTTCGGCCAAAGAACCATCTGCCCGAAAGATAATCCCTTTGATAGCACCAGGGGGGCATGCCTCCCGGCAAAGAATACACTCCCCGCACCGATTTTCCAAAGGCTTGTCCACTGGCAAAGGCGCATCTGTCAACACTGTTACCAAGCGGAGTCGGGGACCAACTTTCGGATTGATCAAAGAGCAATTCTTCCCGATCCATCCCAGGCCTGCCCGATGGGCAGCCAGCCGGTGGCTGAATATACCGGCTAATTTTGATTCGCTTACCCGTTGGGATGCAGGAATAGGAAATGCTTGATAACCCTGTTTTTGCAGAAAATTATTAAGCCTTAAAGCAATATCATCTAATCGAGCATTTATGGTATCATAATAGCGCAGGTAGGTATGGGTCGGACCTTGTGCCAATTCATTGACTACCAATTTGGGGAAAAACACAGCTGCCGAAATAGCCCGCGTTAAAGCATTAAACTGCTCTCCATATTCCTTGGCAATTGCATCGGTTACCTCTTCCAGGTCAGCAACCCCAAAAAGATCCCCGCCCCAACGTTCTGTCAATTCTGCTAAGTGCTTTTTTAACTCTTCCGGTTCCACATGTTCACCTCCAAAAGGCCCTTTCAGGTATTATATCACATACCATGTTTTAACCCGGTTCATAAACCCGCACTAATACTTTCTTCTCTTTGGGTAAGTATTTTAATTAACGACTGAAAAAAACCCCAACTAACTCCTTTACGACACCGGCAACAACGGAATTATTTATCGACTGAGACATTTTTCCCAAAGTATGACTTTCATTACCAAGGACCGTGGTGGGAATAAGAACTGTGAAAAGTATTATTATGAATCCACACAATACCAATGAAATCACCAATCCTGCAAGGCCGCCTGCAGAACGATTAAAAATGCCGACAAAAGTATGGTCTAACCCTTTTGTAATTAAATAGACTGAAAGATTGAAAATAATTTTTGCCGCAATCATGATAAGGATAAAAGATCCTAAATACAAAAAAAGAACAGCCAAAAACCGGGTCGGCTCCATTAAAGATGTCTCAAAATTAGGGACAATACTCGTTACAGCTCTGGAAACCCCGTGAAAAGGAGTCAATAAGAACATGGCTAACTCCCCAGTTTTGACAATAAACGTCTTCCCTAAGAAAAAATCGTTTAATTTAGCCACTAAATCATAGCGGGAATTAATCAGCGCTCCCAACCAATCGGCAAAACTAACACTAAGATACAAACCGACGAGGATCCCTAGGGGACAGGATATGATTCTTATTAAGCCCTTTTTCCATCCGATAATAAAACCCAGAATAAGCAATCCCAGTATCATCAAGTTTATAAACATTAGTTATTCCCTCCACCCTTTTTATTATATCCTAAAAGGGTGAGTTGGTAAATTATTTCAGCGGACCTGTCCCATAAATATGCTGCTATATATAAAAAACTTCTTGTGTCAAATCTCTAACGCAGGCGGAAGGCCTTAGTTGGACTTATGCTATCAAGCTATATTGACTTAGACTTCCTGGTAGTATGAAAAATCCGGGGGTATAACACACACCGGATTTATTAACTTCTTTTATTCTATTCTTTTAATATGCAACACCCTACCAAAGGCAACGGCAATAACAGCAATCAACGCGCTTAAGAGAGCTCCCATCTTAGCTGCTCCTTGAATATTTAAATCAACAAAAGCTGCCGTAGCCATAAAAAGGGCTACCGTTAATCCGACAGCTGCAACAATGCCGGCAGTGAAAAGTTCTTTCAAGCCCATATCGTTGGGCAACGGAAAACCCATAAGCCTGGCCAGGATGCCCAGCAAGGTAATTCCAATTGTCTTTCCAAATAACAGCGCACAAAATACCAACCAAGTAGGAACACCAAATTCGGAAAACTGTACGCCTGCATTTGATAGTCCAAAGAAAAAGAGCCCAAAATCAATAAATATTCGCCAGTCATGTTCAAACCTGGTTAAGGTTGAATGTTCATGGATATCCGCCTCAAATATGTGCGCCGTTTCCCTTTGATCCACAGGCAAAAACGGGATAATCGGTACCAGCGCCAAAGCAACATGTAAGTGAGCACTGTACAAACCGTACCAGCTAAGCACTCCGCCGATGATTATATACGGCCAATAGTTTTGAACTTTAAATCTTCTCAATAGAAATGCGGCCACCATGCCGAGTAAAACAAAAATGAGCATACCTGGGATTACAGGGTTTATCGGGTCCGGATAAAAAACAGCAATGATAATCAACCCGATGGCATCATCAGCAACCGCTAAAAGCAGCAAAAAATTCACTGCCGGGTGAGCCGCTCCAAACACAAACCGAGCCACCAGCCAAGCAAGGGCAATATCGGTAGCTGTGGGAATCCCCCAGCCTCGCACATATTCCGGCGCACCAATAAGAGCGTTTAACCCTAGATAAACAACAGCCGGCCCCACCACTCCGCCAATGGTCGCAAAAAGAGGATTGATTGCCTTTTTAATTGGGTTTAAATCTCCTCCCGGAAGCAAAGCCTGTGTTATTTCTACTGCCGCAGTAGCAAAGAAAAAAACCATAAAGATGTCATTAACCAAAAAGTGAAAATTTACGCCTTCGAACAATTCCTTGTGAATAAAAGAATGGTAAGTTTCCGGAGATAAATTGGCCCAAGCTAAAGCAGCAAGGACACCGGCAATTAATGGGATTGAAAATTCCTGCAACAACTGAATAGTTCTTTTCATATCTTCATTCCCTTCGATAATTATTAGTGTTTTAATTATTGCATGTGTTCCCCAATTTAATTAGTATAGCCCGCTAATCTTGCTATATTGGAATTCAAATATCGATATTATAATTATTAAAAATCACTCCAATTTTATATTGGAAAATAAATTCGACATCTGGTAAATATAAAAATCTTCGGGAAGAATCGGCGGCCTTCCTTGCCTTGTACCTTTAACATTGATAAAGTATAATAATTACCAGTACTATTCATTATATAGAACGATACACAAATGGAGGTGTTTTTATGGCTCTGACCTGCGGCATCGTCGGACTTCCCATGGTAGGGAAAACTACTTTTTTTAATTTGCTCACCAATGCAGGTGTTGAAACCAGCGCCTTTTATTCCGGCAAGACCGGCACAAATATTAACATGGCTGTTGTTCCCGATGAACGGGTTAATTTTCTTTCACAAATGTTTAAACCCAAAAAAACAACTTACGCACAAATTGAGGTAATCGACATTCCAGGGCTGGTCCGAGGCGCAAGCGAAGGAAAGGGAACAGGTAATGAATTTCTCTCTGCCGTGCGTGACGCCGACGCCTTAGTACATATTCTGCGTTCTTTTGAAAATAATGATGTACTGCACGTCGATGAAACCCTTAATATTATGCGCGACTTAGAAACCGTTAACATGGAACTTTTATTTGCGGATCTACAGCTTGTTGAAACCCGCCTGGAAAGAATAAACAGCGGGAAAAAAAAGAAATTGGAAAACCCCCTGGAAGAAATAACATTATTAAAAATCCGTGATGTCCTGGAAAATGAACAACCGGTCAGTTCCATTAGTTTTTCGGCCGATGAAAGAGAAGCGGTAAAACATATTACCTTCCTGACAGACAAACCGATGCTGATTGTCGTAAATCTGGATGAAAAGCAGTTTACCACAAAAACATATCCTCAGAAAAACGAGCTCTATAATTACGGCAAAGAGCATAACATCATTATCCTGGAAATCTGTGCCCAAGTAGAAGCGGAGATCAGTCAATTAGAAGAAGATGATAAAAAAATCTTTATGGATGACCTGGGGGTTACCGAACCGGGGATTGACAGGCTGGCAAAGGCTGTTTATCAATTATTGGGATTAATCTCCTTCCTGACAGCAGGTGAAGATGAAGTTAAAGCCTGGACAATAAAAAAAGAACTGCCTGCTAAACAGGCGGCAGGGAAAATTCATTCTGATATTGAAAGGGGCTTTATCCGTGCAGAGGTAGTAGCTTTTGCAGACCTTAAAAAAGCTGGTTCCATGTCCAAAGCAAGAGAACTGGGACTTTTTCGTTTGGAAGGAAAGGATTATCCGGTTCAGGATGGAGACATCATTAATTTCCGATTTAATGTATAATATTTATCTCCAGAGAAATTTGACTCCCACCTCAAGAGGTAGGAGTCTGTTTTTTTAAATACTCCCAAAAAGAATCCCTGGCTCCGGTACCCCTGACACTTTGTAAAGTTACAATATATAACTTTCTTTGTAACTCTGTTTCCTTAATCTTCACCTTTTTAATACTCCCGGCCTTCAGTGCTGCTTCGGCGGCCCATTTTGATACAATAGCCACCCCCAAATCTGCTGCTACTGCCGTGATAACAGCCTGGGTACTGCCAAGTTCCATTACCATGCGCAAGTCTTTTTCATCTATGCCAAAACCGGACATTATTTTCTTGATTGTCATTCGGGTACCGGAATTCTTTTCTCGGGTGATAAAATCATATTTGCGTAATTCCATCAAGGATATTTCTTCGGGAATATCCCTGGCAACGGCCGAAATCAGTATCAATTCATCTCTTATGAATGGACAAAAAGTAACCTTTTCTATATCCGGCTTGGCTCCAACTATCCCAAGATCAATTCTTCTTGCTAAAAGCATGTCCAGAACAGAGCCGGTATCACCGATGGTAAGGTTAATTTTTATTCCCGGGTACAACTTTCGATAAGAGCCGATATACTTGGGAATTAGGTACTCCCCCGGAATTGTGCTGGCTCCAACGACAAGCCGGCCTCTTTTCAGTCCATGATATTCATCTATTACTTCCATTGCCCGTTCATAGGCACTAACAATATTTTTGGCCTCCTGATAAAAGCTTTTACCGGCCTCAGTTAATTCAACCCGCTTGTCATTTCTCTCAATGAGTGAAATTCCTACATGTTCCTCTAAAGATTTGATCTGGCTGCTCACAGCAGGTTGCGTCATAAATAATGCTTCAGCGGCACAAGTAAAACTCTTTAAGTCAGCGACCATAATAAATGTCCTGATTTGTTTAATACTGGACACTTCGCCGGCCTCCTTAAATATGAACTATAGAAGTGTTCGCCATCCAAAATTTAATCTCCTGCCGCGCGAAGTAATGAAAAAAGAACCGCTGTCCCTCAACGGTTCTTTTTGATTTCACCCCGAGCTAATTCATCACACCGATTATTATATTGATTGTCGGCATGACCGGCTACCTTTAACCATTGCACCTGGTGCATCCGGTTCAAATCAATCAACTTTTTCCATAAATCTTGATTTTCCACAGGTTCCTTGCGGGAATTCTTCCAACCGTTCTTTTGCCAATTACGCAACCAGCCCTGTTGAAAAGCGTTGATCAAATAAGCACTGTCGCTATAAAGCTTCACCTTACACGGTTCTTTCAGCAGCATTAAAGCCTCAATGGCCGCTGTTAATTCCATTCGCTGGTTTGTTGTCTGCGGATGATATCCGGAAACTTCTTTTTGGGAGCACCCGTACATTAAGACAGTCCCCCATCCTCCGGGACCAGGGTTGCCCGAGCAAGCTCCGTCTGTATAGATGATTACTTCTTTCACATGAGATCTCCTTTATTTATTTATCACCCCCATATTATACCTAATTTTGGTACCGGTGTGTTACTTAATTTTCCGATGAATATCATGCACCATTTTGTAAATTTCATTGATTCGCTTATATATATATTGAAATTTTTCATGCCACTCTGCAGGCATCCCTTGCATAGGTGAAAATCCCTGCATTGGCATGTGTGCCTGCATCGGGTACATTCCCATCATCGGATGCATAGCCATCATTGGTGGCATTCCACTTATCGGATGCATGTTCATTGGATGCATCCCCATCATAGGACACATCCCTTCCATTCCCATCATTGGAGACATTCCTGTCATTGGCTGCATGTTCATTGGCTGCATGTTCATTGGCTGCATTCCCATATCGGGCATCCCCATCATGGGGCACATCCCTTCCATTCCTGTCATAGGTGCCATCCCATACATTTCACCCATTGCACAGGTTCCATCCGCCCTATCTTTCTCCCTTGATGCCAACTCCCATCCCTCCCAAAAAGTTTTCACATCAAATGTTTATGCAACAGCGTGCGAACTAAGAATAAATTATTGTATTTTTCGCCTTCTCTCCCCTTTTAAAGGAAATATCCGCATAAATTTTTTATCTAAAGAATATACTTTTACGCTTTACGTTTTCTACGGCGCTAAGGTTTGTCCGACCTATCAACTTGTCTTGATAATAGACCGTTACACTCCCCAGTACCTGACCTTTTTTAACAGGTGCCGCAACAGTTGAAGGCAAGTTTACCTCTATTTTCACTTCTGAAAACTTATCGTTGGGCACAGTCAAGTAAATATCCGCCTCAGGCACCAATGCCGCCCGTTTTATTTCCCCCTTTGCCACATCTATCGCCGCATATACTTTTTCTTTAGCTATCGCTACCTGGGAAAAGTTATTTATTCCATAATCAAGTAGTGAGATTGTATCAGCATAACGCTGGGAACTCCCTAAAACTGCTGTGACCAACCAACGATCGCCATGTATGGCCGAACCAACCAGGCAGCCTCCAGCTGCGCTAGTGGTACCCGTTTTAATTCCGTTGGCATAAGGGTATAGTTCCAACAGCTGGTTAGTATTAGCGATTTCCTTTGTTTTTTTCCTGTTTAACCAGGTTATTTTTGCGTTTCGCTTGCAGACAGTATTCCGAATAAAAGGATTTTGCATAGCCGCCCGGCCAATCAGTGCCAAATCATAGGCAGTGGAGTATTGTAACGGTGCAGAATAGCCATTGGGATTAACAAAACGGGAACGGTAAGCACCTAACGCCCAAGCTTTATAGTTCATCATAAAGGAAAAAAGCTCCGGGGTTTCCGCCAGGTACTCCCCCAGGGCTACCGCAGCATCATTGGCAGACCAAAGAAGGGCAGCTTCTACTAAATCCTCAACAGTTAATACATCCCCTTGGGTTAAGCCTATCGTTTGGCCAACATATGTTTGATGCGCCTTCTCCCCAACTGTTACCTGTTCCTGTAGATCAAGTTGCTCTAAAGCAATCATTGTGGTCAGCATCTTTATTGTACTAGCCGGAGCTCGAAGCTTATCAGCATCCTTTCCCCATAACAGTTCCCCTGTGTATCCGTCAATCACCACTGCTGTTTTGGCATTAACGTTTGGTTCAGCCCAGGCTCCTCCTGGAAAAAGAAAAAATAATAATGCCCCCAAAAGCACTAATAACCTGCCTCGGTTCATCCATCATCACCTCATAAGTATTATCTGTAAGTTTAACTGAGCTATACTTGAAAATACCTCTTTTTAGTTCATCCTTTATGGAAAAGCCTGCCCAAAAAATATTCTTTATCAGAATAAGTTCACAATGAAGAGAGACGTGGTATAATATATGGCGTTGAAAGAGGTGTTATCATGAAAAAATCCATTAGTAGTGTTCTCTGGGAAGCCCTAAAAACTTTTCTTTTAGCAGTTATTATTGCTTTGATAATCAGAACTTACTTTTTTCAGATTACCGAAGTGTACGGGCAGTCTATGTATCCCACTTTGCATAATCGCGACAGGCTCTTTACCAATAGAATTGTTTACACGTTAAGCGAACCTGCGCGCGGTGATATTGTTATTCTCGACGCACCAGACCGAGCCGGATCCTATTATGTAAAAAGAACTATCGCCTTAGCCGGAGACCATATTTCTATTAAAGACGGTGTTGTTTATCGTAACGGGGAAGCCTTGGAAGAACAATACATTAACGGAAACTATACTGAAGGGGATATTGATACGCTGGTTCCTCCAGATACAGTTTTTGTTATGGGAGACAACAGGGGGAACAGCCATGACAGTCGTAGCCCCGATGTTTCCTTTATTCCTGTCGAGGACATAAAAGGGAAAGCCATATTCCGCATCTGGCCTTTAGACGGTTTTGGGAAGATTGAATAAAAAAAAGCACCGGAAGGTGCTTAAATTGTCCAAGTACTTGAGTTTTTACGCTTCACCGGCTTACGGACAGGGTATCCTTTTCTTTCGTACCTGTGCTCTTTTTCCAAAAACGCAAAACCTTTTCTAAAAAACGGAGTTTTAAAAAACTAACACCGATGTTTAATTTATAAATAAATGTTTTATTTCCGACAGATACAATCCGGGCGGGGTTGGACTTTAATCCGGTCAAAGCTTAAATTAAGCCCGTCAAAATAAAGAATACTGCTGGAATTTGGCTTCCCCACGTTGAGAAGAAGTTTTATTACTTCCATTACCTGCAGTGTTCCCAGAATCCCGGGCACTACCCCTAAAATCCCATCCCGAGAACAACTTGGGGCACCCTTATCTAAGCTTTTCGACTCCGGGTATATACAGCGCAAACAAGGACCCTGGCCCGGTACTATCGTTAAAATTTGGCCAAAATACTTGTAAACTCCCGCATGCACCAGAGGAATTTGAAACTTCAGGCACGCATCATTTAGCACAAACCTCGTCGCAAAATTATCCAAACAATCGATAACCGCATCGTATCCTTGGCAAATTACTTCTGCGTTATTAATATTAAACCGTTCCGAATAGGGTATAACGGTCACATCTGGATTGATTGCTTCTAGCCTTTTTTTTGCCTGATTAACTTTTACGTGCCCAATATCTGTCTGCCCGTATAGAACCTGCCGATTTAAATTGGACAAATCAACGACGTCATTGTCCACAATTCCAATTTGACCAATGCCGGCCGCAGCCAAGTAATAAGCTACCGGTGACCCCAAGCCCCCGGCCCCGACTACCAGCACCTTCGCCTGTAAAAGCTCTAGCTGCCCTGCCACGCCTACTTCTTTTAGGGCAATATGACGGCTGTAACGTGCTAATTGATCCTCCCTTAATTCCAAAGCCGTAACCTCCCCGGTGCATAACATATATTATTAATAACCTAATTTTTCCCCAACCAGGACGACTGTAATATCAGATAGCATCGGTTTTCGCTTCATAACAGTAAACAGACTACATATTCTCGTTTTAGCGCGGCAGTCGGCACAAATTCCCGTCACAGCACAAGGATTTGAAAGACCTAATCTTTTGCTATTTTGTGGTGCAGCCACCAAAGCAATTCTTCGAAAAGCCGCCTCCACATCTTCGCAAATCTTGTTGATTCCGGCTACAACCACTACTTTTTTCGGCCCAAAAGTCATCGCCGCTACCCGATTTCCTACCCCGTCTACATTTACCAGGCAGCCATCAAGCGTGATTGCATTGGTGCTGCATAAAAACACATCGCTCAGCAGCTGCCGGCGGCGAATATTGTTTTTTTCTTCGGGGGACAATCCGGGCTGATTATGATTTAAAATGTGCGCCCCTTTTTCTGCTATTTTTTGGGGAATATCTAGTTCTTCAAGGGTAACCGAACCTCCCATTCCAATAGAATCCCCCGCTTTAATAAAGTTCAACACACATTCTGCTGCCTCTTGACGGGTGGAAACATAGAATGCGTCAAATTCATTATTTTTTAGGGCTTCAACAACTCTTTGACCAATAATCTCCTGATGCCACTTCTGAACACTCATTATGTCCTGCCTCCTTTTGCATTATTATTTTTATTCTATAGCGTTCAATAAACTCCTTCTACCCTGTTATTTCTTAAAAAATGAGTAAACTAACAAAAATATTCTTTTCCGGCAGGAACTATAATCCCTGAGGTAGAAAATAAATTACAATTACAGTTAATCTCAAACTATTGGATGGAAAAACATTTTTCGGGTGAATCTGGAAGGGGGATTAAATATGCATGTTCGCTCTAGAATGACGAGAAATCCCATTACAATTACTAAGCAGACCACGATTGCAGAAGCTCTGGAATTAATGCGTAAACACAACATTCGACGTCTACCGGTTATGGAAAAGGACAAACTGATCGGCATTGTCACCGACCGGGATTTAAGTGAGGTATCTCCATCTCCAGCCACGTCTCTTAGTGTCTTTGAGATCAATTACCTTCTTGCCAAAATGAAAATTTCCGATGTATTACCTAAACATCAGGAGATATTTACCATTGAGCCGGATGCTTATGTAGAAGAAGCTGCGATTATTATGAGAGAACACAAAGTGAGTGCCCTACCCGTTCTTGAGTACGGGAAACTGGTTGGAATTATTACGGAAACAAATATCTTTGATGCATTTATTGATCTTCTGGGTGTCAAAGAAACCGGCTGCCGAATTACACTGGAGGTTGAAGATAAACCAGGAATACTTGCCAACGTCACTGAAATTATTAGAAGCGAAGGAACCAATATTTCCCGAGTTGCTGTTTTTCGAGAAGAGGAAAAAACTTTCCTCGTGATTCGGCTTACCACTTACGATGTTGCGCCGATTATTCGTCTCTTAAAAAATGCCGGTTATAAAATCCATTCATATAAAAGTTATAGCGAATACACGGAATAAATAAATCCCGGCAGAAAGCCGGGGTTTTTAACTGTCGGGAAATGGTACCTTGGTTATTTGCGTAGTTCTATTATTCGTTTATTATATTCAAAAACCCGGTTATACTCCCGATCCCAAAATTCCATGTCTTTCATTGACTCTAAATAATCTAAAGTGTAGCCAAAGGGAACCCAGTCTTTTTCCTTTAACTTAAACAAATGGCTTTTGGCTTCTGGCGAGCGAAAATCAAATATCTGCTCCGAGTCCGGTCCCCAAAAAATGTCTTTCCCCCACTGTTCCAACACAGTCTGATCAATTTGCGGGTTACGAGCAGCCAAATCCTCCAAGACCGAACTATAGCGGTCAAAACCATCGGTAGAGATGGTTACTACATTGTCTTCCGGTCCCAGCTTTAAAAATTTGGCCATTTTAATCGAACCAAGAATATTACATATCCCGGAAACACCAAATAAATCCACCAAGCCTTGCGCCTGTTCCGGGTCAACCCCCATTTTTGTTAAAACATGCGATCCCTCTTGAATTACCTTCAAACCTTTGACACAGTCATCATCATGAACCAGTACCACATAATCAGTAGTCAGCAAATTATGAATTAGGTTACACAAGTTATCGCCAATACCTTCAATCCGATGCGCCCCTCCTAGACCTCTTGACAAAGTAGGACATTCAAAAGGCTCTAATGCGGCTACAATAGCTTCCGGAAACATACTTTTAATATGGTCACCGGCAGCAATTGTTCCTGCTGAGCCCGGCGCTACTGCAAAACAGGCAACCCTTCCATTGCCTACTTCTCGAACAGCCTCCACAACAGAATGGCCTGTTACATACCGGTGAAACCGGTAATTGGGCAAAAGCTCAAATTGAGCTAAAGCACGATTAATCGGATTTTCCATTAACTCCCGGGTACGCTGAAGAATACTGCGCATACCGGCTTCCTCTCCGCTCACCATTTCTAATCTGGCTCCGTATTTTTTAATACGTTCCACACGCTCTCTGGTCATCCCAGCAGGGACAATAATAATTGCTTCATATCCCATTAAACGGCAAATATACGCTACCCCAATCCCAAAATTCCCGGAGGAGGGACCTAAAATAGTGTTTCGCCCTGGAAGAATTTCTCCGTCAACACACCCTTCTATTAACGTAGCATAAGCTGGGCCTACTTTATGGGAGCCAGAAGGAAAGTATTTCCCAAGTAAAACAACAATGTTTGCCTCCACCCCTGTTAATTCCCGGGGAAGAATAACTTTCCGCACCTTGTTCTCTTTATTTTTCCAGGTAATATTAAATAAATTGATTGGATTAAGTTCGTCTTCATTAGACATTTTTAATGCATGCTCTCTAATTTCAGGACTTACCCGGTCAGGATAAAGCATTTCCTCATAAGTTGGCCCAAATGGTATCGGTGTCATTAAATTTTCCTCCATCTAGTTTTTATTATTTCCATAGTTATAGCACCATTCTATTTTCCTTTTACCTTTATTGATACTCCACATAGCGAAAATCATATTCAGAAACTTGAATTGCGTATAGCCCCTGGCCTTGGTCTAAGGAAATTTTCTCGGAAAACTTACCGTCATCTCCAACAGAAACATCGATTGTGTATTTTTCGGAATATGTTTTTTTGTCAACCATTTTATAGACAGTTAACTCTACGGCAGATTCTGTCGAGTACCCTTCCACTTTTATCTCTTTGTCGGTTACTGTTGATTCTGGGAGAGGTGATAAAAGGACCGTCTCTCCTTTGATAAATTCTTGCGTCCAGTATAAACCATTGTATGGATCAGCAGGATCGTTTTCACAGAACACGCCGATTCCAATAAATCTGTGCCCCGGATCTAAAATATTTGCCCGGTGATCCGGCGACAACATCCAAGCGTCAAAAACGGTTTTTGCATCCAGATATCCAGCGGCAATATTCTCCGCTGCACCAGGCAACCCATAGGCTTGAGCCCTTTGGGCAGGATCCCCGGTTGAAGGAGATATATGAGCAAAGAAATCATGTTCAGCCATGTCCTGGCTGTGCGCACGGGCTATATCAGCCAATTCGTCCATCCATACCAAAGGATTTAAGCCTTGCTGTTCCCGGGCTTTGTTAACCAAGAAAAATACTTCCTGCTCCGCCTCTTCCGCATCCAATAATAATTGGGACGAATCAATTACTACCGTTTTTGTTCTATCCTCCCAGTTAACGATAGCCCCTAAAGACTGCCCAACAAACCTTAAGGGAATTACCGTCCGGTTTGCAACAATAGTTGCCGGAACATCTAATGTCACTGTCTCATCATTAATCCAAGCTTGTCTACTGTTTATCTTTAAGGTTACTTCCCGGGTAAATCTTTGTACTATGACAGTTTTGCTTTCATGTTGGTAAGTAACTTTTGCACCCAGATTCTCCATAACAACCCGAAGAGGGACAAGGGTACGGCCCTGTTCAATAATCGGATCCACATCAGATGAAAGCATCTCCCCGTCAACCTGAATTCTAATTTCCGATCCTGCCTGAACATTAACTATCCCTACCCATAACACTCCAATAATAAGGAGAAAAAGCAGCCCGCCATGTCTCATGATATATCTCTCCTTGATAATATTTCTTATGGTTCTTTCAGTCATTATTAATATAATTTTCCATGAATCATAAAAGTCCTTTTTGTAAAATAAATCCAAGCAGGCCATAGATATTGAGGGTTGGTTAAATATACTTATTCAAAATAATTAGTGTATCTTGAACAGCCTGTCTTGCCGTACGCAAATTTTTTTCTGCAATCTCTTGCCGGTGAGGAACGGATAAGAAAAACTCCGGAGAATCAAATAATGTTTGGGGTAAGGGAAAAGGGCTTTCTCGCTGCCACTGTTTTTGCCAGGACTGAGGAATTCTTTCGCTTACGTTTAACCCCGCAGCTTCTGCCCATAACAATACCCAAGCCCGGGCAACCACTCGGAATGGATCATAACCGCCCCCACCCAATGCCAGCCATTTGCCGCCGGAAAATCCATGCGCAAGCTGGTGCACTAAGCGGGGAATCTCTTGATAAGCATTGATGGAAAGATTAAGATGAGTTAAGGAATCATAAAAGTGAGCATCGCAACCATTCTGGCTTATGATTAAATCTGGCTGGTACGCTTCTACCAGCGGAGGTAACACTTCGCGAAAACATTCTAAAAAAGACGCATCGTCTGTAAAGGGCTCCAGCGGAACATTAACACAATAACCATATCCTTCTTTTTTACCTCGTTCATTTAACCACCCGGTACCCGGAAAAAGAAACCTTCCAGTCTCATGAAAGGACACTGTAAGTACATTTGGGTCTTGATAAAATTCCCACTGTACACCATCTCCATGATGGGCATCGGTATCAATATATAAAACACGAATATGATATTTTCGGCATAAAAAACGAATAGCAACGTTAATATCATTATAAATGCAAAATCCGGAAGCCTGCCTTCTGCCGGCATGATGTAGTCCCCCGGCAATACTTACCGCATGATCGGTTCGGTCTTCCAGAATCTCTTCTCCTGCAGTAAGGGTTGCCCCAACAATTAAGCTGGCTGCCAAATGCATATCAGGAAACACCGGGTTGTCCTCCGTACCGATTCCAAAAGTAATCTCTTTTTCCCCAAAACCGGCATTAGATAATTTCTCAACCGTCCTAATATAATCTTGGTCGTGGGCAAGTAACAGTTCCTCCACCAAAGCCAAGCGGGGAGTCACTATATCACTTTCTTTGAGCAAATCCAGTTCTTGCAACAAAGACATCGTAATACGCAACCGCGTGGGATTAAAAGGATGATCCGGTTTAAAACTATACTTTTCCAAATCGGGATGATAAACAAAAATAGCCTTACCGCTCATAATCAAGTTCCCTTTGCAGCGGCCACAAGATCTTAAACCCTTCCGCTTCAATATCATTTATTATTCTTCTAATATCAAGCGCTTTTAACCTTAAAACAAGGATTTGTGTCCCTTCCATCCTTCCCGGAAAAAGCATGGCAGTGATAATATTAACACCATACCTCTGTACAATGGCTGCAATATGAGCTAACGTGCCGGGTTTGTTTGGCACTTCCATCTCGAGGTGGGTACCTGGTTGAAGCAAACCAATCCATTCTACTATTGAACGTAAAACATCTGTCTCTGTAATAATTCCAACAAGCCGTTCGCTGCTTACAACAGGCAGGCAACCAATTTTGTATTCATATATTAACCTGGCTGCTTCCTCTAAAAAATCTAACGGATGAACTGTAATTACCTTTTCCTGCATAATATCTTTTACTTTTGCGTTTATTAATAATTCCGGGTCATCCCCGGCTAAAACTGATGGGGAAACGGAACGTAAATCTCTGTCGGATACTACGCCCACCAAATGGCCTTCACTTGTTACGGGCAGGTGCCTAATATTGTGATTGCGCATCAGGTAGATGGCTTGGGCTATAGAGTTATCAGGACTAACTGTCATAACTTTCGTATTCATAATATTTTTTACAATCATGTTCCCTTCACTCCTCTAGCGGTTAAACATTTATCAATAGTTTTGATCATTATCCATTTCAAAACCGGCAAACTCCACAGGCAAACAGCCGGGCAAAATTATGAGAAAATTATAATGTGTATTTATTCTTATATCTGAGTACTTCAAATTTCCGGAGGGATTCATAATCAACTTTTTTACCGAAGCGTGTCATTAAACAATTTGCCGGATGGGCGGAAATTTCCGGGTCATCTGTCCCTACCGGGCGAAGATTAACGATTCCCAATAGTTTTTCCATCATGTTTTTATACTGCCAAACAGAAAGGCCGGTTCCTTCCAGGTCCCACTCCCAGTAATACTCCGTTGAAATCACAATGAACTCTTCCATTTCTTCATCCTGAAAAGCGACTTGGAGAAGTTGAGGGGCCACCCCTCGTCCCCTAACCCGGGGAGCTACTTCAATAGCACCAAGTTCCAATAAACATGGTATATGCGAACGGCCCCATCGTCCAAATTCATCAGGGTAATGGAATGTAACATATCCCACAATTATTTCTTGAGATACAGCAATAATCACTCGGCCTTCCGGAAGTGCCGCAATCTCCTGCAGTGCTTCCCATTGTAGCTCAGGAGGCCGAAATCCTTTGAGTCCCGAATCCATTTTTAATTGTGTTAGGGACTGGGCAGTTACCGGCCCCTCAATCACAATTAACCCCTCGGGAATTATCAATTCCTTTTGGTAACAGGTTTTTTTCATTTTTTTTATATCAGGGCCTTGTCCCATTTTTTCACCCCGTCCTTTAAATATTTACAATAATTCTATGCCCTGCCTACCATTTCCTTCAATATATTCCATAAAAATCAAAAGTTCTTGGGGTAATTGGTGTCTAAATATTTTGTTAATTTCATTTTAATATATTCAGATTTGTTCCCCTTTTCTGAAAATTATGTTATAATGTATGCTAGGTATTTTTATTATAAACGCATGGAAAAAGGGGAGGGGTGCCCTTTGGATGATTTTAACATCATGCCGGCCGTATCAACAAAATTCAATATGCCGGACTATGAGGAGGCTTATCAAAACTTCCAATGGTCGGACGTAGAAAAAAAATTTTCCTGGCACGAAACAGGTAAAGTAAACATCGCACATGAATGTATTGACCGTCACTGTGATTCCTGGAGAAAAAACAAGGTGGCTTTATATTTTACCAACAATACTCGGGAAGAAAAATATACTTTTTTAGATCTTAAATTATTATCAAACAAATTTGCCAATGTTCTTTCCGACACGGGAATAGGTAAAGGCGACCGAGTTTTTATTTTTATGCCACGTCAACCGGAACTATATATTTGTGCCCTCGGTATCATCAAAGTTGGAGGGATTGTTGGCCCCTTGTTCGAAGCTTTCATGAAATCAGCAGTATCCGATCGCTTAATAGACAGTGAAGCAGTTGCCCTAATTACCACTCCCAAAATGCTTAATCGGGTTGACCGAGAAAAACTACCTCATTTAAAATACATTTTTTTGGTAGATGCTGATGGCCATCAATTTAAAGAAAATGAATTAGATGTCAAAACATTGATGGATCAGGCTTCCAGTAATTTTGAGGTAATATGGGTTAATCGGGAAGACGCAATGGTACTGCACTACACATCCGGTTCTACCGGAAAACCCAAAGGGATTATACATGTCCACAATGCCATGATTCACCTCTATCAAACCGCACTTTGGGTTTTAGACCTGCGTGATGATGACATATACTGGTGCACTGCAGATCCGGGATGGATTACAGGGACATCTTACGGCATGTTTGGTCCCTGGCTGCTGGGTGCATCTATCGTAGTGCGCGGGGGACGTTTTCTACCAAGAGAGTGGTATTCTGTGCTGGAAAAATTTAAGGTTACTGTTTGGTACAGTGCGCCAACTGCCTTTCGGATGCTAATGGCTGCCGGGGATGACTTAGTCAAAGAGTATGATCTTTCCAGCCTACGCCATGTATTGTCTGTTGGGGAACCTTTAAACCCAGAGGTTGTCCGTTGGGGAAGCAAAGTTTTAAAGCAACGGATCCACGACACTTGGTGGATGACCGAAACAGGCGGTCAGATGATCGCCAACTACCCCTGTACGCCTATTAAGCCCGGTTCCATGGGAAAACCATTTCCCGGAATATACGCTGCGATCATTGACGACAACGGACGTGAGTTGGGTCCCAACAAGATGGGCCATCTGGCAATTAAAACTTCCTGGCCCGCAATGATGCGCCAGATCTGGAAAAACCCGGCCAAGTATGAAGAGTACTTTTACTACCCGCCTTGGTATCTCTCAGGAGATTCGGCTTATCAAGATGAAGATGGGTATTTCTGGTTTCAAGGTCGGCTGGACGATGTTATTAATACCTCAGGTGAACGGATCGGGCCTTTTGAAGTGGAAAGTAAGTTGTTGGAACATCCGGCAGTCGCAGAAGCCGGCGTTATTGGAAAGCCTGATCCGGTACGTGGTGAAATTGTCAAAGCATTTCTTTCCATAAAAAAAGGTTTTCAACCTACTGAAGAGTTAAAAGAAGATATTCGGACTTTTGTGAAGAAAAATCTTTCCGCCCACGCTGCTCCTCACGAAATAGAATTTCGTGAAAAATTGCCCAAAACCCGGTCCGGCAAAATTATGCGCCGGGTATTAAAGGCATGGGAGTTGGGGACATTGGCCGGTGATCTTTCTACCATGGAAGAATAAAATAAAAGTACATACTAAATCCCAGGTCAACGCCTGGGATTCTCTTATACTATCAAAAAGTATAAATTTATACGGCTTTATTTCTTTTGATATTGTTCCAGCCTTTTTAACATTTCCATATCGGCAGTACCATCTACCGGCAGCATATGGTAGGCTTCAAAAAGTTTTACCGCCAGTTCGGTCATTCCCCCGTAACGTCCATCTGCAGGATCACTGCTGAAACCCAATTCTTGTAATCGGTACTGCAGCATAACCACATCTTGACCTGAACTCTTTAATTTTAATTCTCTCGTAAAACTATGAAACTTTGGTGTGTAACCAATCACACGCACCCTTGTCCCAATCGGTATCCAGGGAAATATCTCCTCAACGTGTTGATTATACATGCGAAAACACCCATGTGAGGCGGCTCTGCCAATTGAACCCGGTTTGTTGGTACCATGAATCCCGTATATTCCCCAAGGAACATTTAACCCCATCCATCTGGTACCAAAGCCTGTTCCCCAATTCATCGCCTTATGTATAATCTTATACTCACCAATCGGGCTGGGGGTCTTTGACTTTCCGATAGCAATCGGGTAGGTTTTAAAAACTTTGCCGTCATCCAATACCTGTAATTGAAGTTTATTGACATCAACCAATATTGAAACCTTTCCTTTTGGCCCTTCTTTTAAGGTATTGGACACAACAGGCTCTTCATATAAATCGGCCAATGCATCCCATGTTTTAAGGCCTACTACCCCATCAGCACTTAAATTAAAGTCTTTTTGAAAATCCTTTACAGCTTGTGCGGTTACTTGATCATACTTACCATTAATTTTTTCGTGGTAATAGCCTGCTGCTTTCAGTAATTCCTGGAGATCGGCAATAAATTGACCTGTTGGAGTAGGGTCATCGGCTTTCAGGACAGGACAGGAAACAAAATCACTGCATTCATAAGCCCAAACAGGCGCGCTGAAAAACATGACAATAAACACAACTATTAAGATAATACCTTTTTTAATTTTGCATCCCTCCTTTTTTGACATTTTTATTATGCCAATAACCTTTTTGATTATTTCATTTTTTCAGATGGAAATACCCGCCATAGACGGCGGGTATTTCCATTAATATTTGAAAGTTTTTAATTGTTTTCTTGAGAAATCTTATCAAAAAACAATTTGGTTTCCGCCACAATCACTCCGCTTAAACCTAGCAGCCCAATTAAGTTGGGAACAGCCATCAGCCCATTCATAATGTCGGCAATTCCCCAAACCAGATCCAACTTCATGATACTGCCGATAAATACAATAATCACAAAAAGAATTCGATAAGGTAAAATTAGTTTTAAGCCAAAGAGATACTCCATGCATTTTTCCCCGTAGTAACTCCAGCCCAAAATAGTCGAATAGGCAAAGAATATTATCCCAAAGGAAACGATAAAACCTCCCCAATCGCCTGGCAGCCCGGAGCCAAAGGCCAGTCTGGTCATTTCCACGCCTTCTTTCCCGGATGCCCAGGCTCCTGTAACAACAAGCACTAAGCCGGTCATGGAACAAACGATAATAGTATCCAAAAAGGTTCCGGTCATAGAGACCAGTGCCTGCCTCACTGGGTAATCGGTTTTCGCCGCTGCCGCAGCAATCGGAGCACTACCCAGACCAGACTCATTGGAAAAAACCCCCCGGGCAACACCCATTTGAATCGCCTGTTTAATTGTCGCACCAAGAAATCCGCCTACAGCAGCATGTCCGGTAAAAGCAGACTCAAAAATTAAACCCAGTGCCGAAGGAATTGCTTTAACATTAATCAGCAGAATAACTAAAGCACCGGCTACATATATAACAGCCATGATAGGTACCACCCATTCGGAAACCCGGCCGATACTTTTAATTCCGCCTAAGGTTACCACCCCAACACAGAGAGCAAGAATAATCCCGGCCATAGGCAGTGGCAGATTAAATGTATCTTTCAGTGCCCCAGCCACTGAATTTGACTGCACCATATTGCCAATGCCAAAAGCGGCAATCGCACCGAAAACCGCAAATAATACGCCGAGCCATTTCATCTTTAAGCCCCGCTCTAAATAATACATCGGGCCTCCTGCCATTTCCCCTTTATCATCAACAATTCGGTATTTTACAGCAAGTACAGCCTCTCCATATTTCGTCGCCATCCCCACCAGTGCTGTAACCCACATCCAAAATACAGCTCCAGGTCCGCCGGCAAAAACAGCGGTGGCCACTCCCACAATATTACCTGTTCCAATAGTAGCGGCAAGGGCAGTCATCAAAGCCTGAAAATGCGTAATGTCCCCGGCTTCACCCTTGCTTTCTGAACGGGTAAAGACCATTTTTAGGGCAAGAGGAAGCTTGCGAAAAGATAAAAACCGTAATCTGAGGGTTAAGAATAATCCAGTTCCTACCAGCAGCACCAACAAGGGGACTCCCCAAACAAAGTTATCCACTATTTTTACTAATTCGGCAAAGGTCACATGTCATTCCTCCTGTTAATTTTGATCAGGTTCACCAAACGGAAAGACTTATATTCTGAATACCCCTCCTTTAAATGCACAACCCTGGCCTTGATAAGCTAAAGAAACCTGGATTGCATCTAGTTCCTGACGCAGGCGTGTCGGAATTTCGCGCATTATGCTTGTTACAGTGCGTAGAAATTCCAGTCCTTTAGGGGAAGCCCTCGTCGCACTTATCCTGATAGTATAAAAAAACAAGCTCAAATAATTGAACTTGGTTTTAAAACAAATGAAAACATCCGGTCTTACAACCGGCGTGCCTTCCCCTGTCCTTTTGCCTGAGAGAATTAATCCTTCGGCGCCTGGAACCAACCAAGTCTCTCCAGAGGTTCGTCCGGTAACAGTCATAAACCTGAGAGATTCAAAAACACCTGGCAGAGTATTTTCTTGCCCCTTCGGCGACCGAAGTCTTCTCCTGTTACCTTCATCCGTACTGCTATTTTGTTTTTAGAACTCCAAAGGATTCTTTATAAACCGGGAAATTCCTTCTTTTTTCGATAAGTTTTTTGCAAATATATTGCTAATATTTTAGTTTTCTGATCAGCCTATTTTGTTTAGCTCCACAGCTAACTTAGACAATCTATAAAGCCTTTTAATTGGGGGTCCTTTATTCCCTTATGTTGAACCAACACTTTAAAAGTGCCGCCCATCCCTTCCGGACTTACCAACTGCTGAACAGCCAAAGCTTTTTTATCGTCCCCCTGAGCCGCCCGGATAATCCCCAGATTAAACAAAAAATGCATCTGATTGGTAAATCCGGTAGTAATAAGACTGGCATCTTCTCCCCAAATCTTAAGGGCAGTAAAATTAACATGAGCTGTGATATCCTGCCGACCCACATTTACATAAGGATTATCCCCCGCCTGGTGCCGATAATAACACATGATCGTTCCGTCCTGGCGGACAGGATGATATAAAAGGGGAGCCTCATAGCCATAGTCGATAGTAAGCACAAACCCCCGATCAAGGCTCTCTGCCACTTCTTTAAGCCAGTCAAGGGCCGCCAAATTTACTTCCGCCCGCTGTCCATCACGCAATTTTATATTTAAACGATTGAAATAGTCCTTGAGCTGGGGCGTGGACGGCTCATTTAAAATCTCGTAAAACTCATTGTCCTTTAAATCAACATATACTTCTTTCAGTTCGGTACCAACCTGCTTGACAATATGTACTGGGAAAGCATCTACCAATTCATTGCTGATTACACAGCCGCAAAAAGGTTTATCCACTTCTTTTACACTGTCCAGCCATTTTATCTTCCCCTGGAAGCCCGCTTCCCCTTCCAACAAATCCCGCTGCTTTTGTTTTAACCCAGGTCCCACTTCTATAATGTAATAACTGGTTCCCTCAAAAAGCCTTAGATATTTTTTCTTTAAGCTATTAAGAATATCCAGAGCTAAAAAACCACGCCCAGCACCAAATTCTACAATGTTAAATTCCTGCTCTCCCAAAATATCAGCCATCTGAGACAATTGTTCCGCCAGCATTTCTCCAAATACCGGGTTAACGTGGACACTGGTGTAATAATCGCCTTCCCTGCCGATAATTTCTCGATGAGAAGTATAATATCCCAGCTCCGGATAATACAAAGCAAGCTCCATGAACCGGGCAAACGTCAACGGCCCTTTTTGCCGAATAATATTCTTAATTGTATTTTCCAAAATAGACCTCCTCAAAATAATAATTATTTATATTGTTTAAAACCACCTCTGTTTGCATAAGTGAACCTCGTTTACGAGAAACTAACATAGTCTAAATATTATTATTCCCGCGTTGATAAACTTGAATAAATAAGCAACTTGCTCTGCTTAGTACCAGATAAAATTTAAATTTGTCATCATTTAATCGCTCGCCAAAAGGCAGCGCCTTCCGATGACTTTGATAAATTCCAGATCAGCCAGGAGGTAAATTCAATGAACAAAAATTTTGGGATGCCGGATAATGCTGTTCGCTCATACAAATGTGCTCGGTGTGGAAACATGTTTGAAGCAGAACCCCGGATAGCATCCACCTGTCCAATTTGCGGCTACTCATGCAGCGAAAACCTGTGCAACGAGGTAGACGCGTCAGATGAAGGGTATTAAGAAATCCCGCAAACTCCTTACGCACAGCACCAGCTGTGCTTTTTTCACAATATTCACTCTTCCATCACTATAAAAGGGAACTATAAAAAGGTCAAGTACAGTCTCAAACCATGTCTTGCCCCCCATTCTTAATAGTTTAACCATCCTTTTATTCCAAATCAAAAATCTCCTCAACAATTCAGTACCAACCCTTACCTTTGTTTTTTACTAAATAAAATATTTAAATAAATTTGCCGAACATTAGCTCTTGTCTTTAAAAAATCTTTCGTATTTTTTCGAATTAACAGCAGGATTTTTTCTTATCGCATGGAATTAGTTGTTTAATCAAAATCCTTCTCGTATCTCATAAAAACGAATTTACCAGAGTGTTTCCGATAGATGAGATATAGAGAGAATAAATTTATTAGGAGGTTTATTTCCCGATGAAAGTCAAAAAAACATTGCTGGTTCTGCTGGCCGTAATGCTGGTTGCAGCACTGGCTGTAGGGTGTGGACAACAGGATAGCGAGCCGCAAACCCCGGCAGACAATTCCCAAGAAGAACCTTTAAAAGTCGGATTTATTTATGTGGGTCCCATCGGTGATGCCGGCTGGACCTACGCCCATGATTTAGGTGCAGAGTATATGAAAAATGAAATTGGCAATGTGGAGTTAGTAAAAGCTGAATCTGTTAACGAAAACCCCACCGATGCCGAGCGAGTCTTGAACCAAATGGTAAGTGAAGGCTGTAAAATTATTTTCGCCACAAGTTATGGTTACATGGACAGTGTCATCAAAGTAGCGGAACAGAATCCGGAAGTTACCTTCCTCCACTGTTCCGGTTTTAAAACCGCCGATAATGTAGGTACATATTTTGGCCGGATATATCAACCCAGATATCTTTCCGGGATTGTTGCCGGAAAAATGACTGAGACTAACACCATCGGTTATGTGGCAGCCCATCCCATTCCGGAAGTTGTCCGCGGGATTAATGCCTTTACCTTAGGTGTGCGTTCCGTCAATCCTGATGCTACCGTGAAAGTGGTATGGACCAATACCTGGTACGACCCGGCAAAAGAAAAGGATGCTGCCAAAAGTCTGTTGGAGGCCGGCGCTGACATCATTGCCCAACACCAAGATACCCCCGGTCCCCAGCAAGCTGCTGAAGAAGCCGGGGTCTACGGCATCAGCTATAACAGTGATATGACCGCATTTGCACCAAATGCCGTTTTGACCGGTCCGGTTTGGAACTGGGGCCCCTATTATGTGGAAACCGTTCAGGCTGTGATCGACGGCACGTGGAAGTCGGAACAAAAATGGTATTCCATGGCCGATGGGGTTGTTGACCTTGCTCCTTTCGCTTCCTTTGTACCTGAAGATGTAAAACAACTGGTTGCTGAGAAAAAAGCTCTGATTGACAGTGGTGAATGGGATGTTTTCGATGGCCCAATTAAGGCTCAAGACGGGACAGTAAAAGTGCCTGAGGGGCAAAGCTTAAGTGACGACGAGAAACTTAATCTTGATTGGTTTGTGGAAGGCGTGGAAGGTTCGGTCGAATAATTATTATCAGAACTAAAAAAGCTGTAAATCTTTGGCTGCCGGTTTTCCTGGCAGCCAAAGATTATTATTTTGGGGGATGAAACAATGACGCACCCTGTAATCGTAAAAATGAACAAAATCACTAAACATTTTCCTGGGGTTGCCGCAAATACTGATGTCAATATAGAAGTACAGGCGGGGGAAATTCATGCCCTTTTAGGAGAAAACGGTGCCGGTAAAAGCACTTTAATGAGTATTTTAACCGGCCTGTACCGGCCTGACAGCGGTGAAATTTATATTAAAGGAAAACAGGTAAATTTTAAATCGCCAAAAGATGCCATCTTAGCCGGAATCGGTATGGTACACCAACATTTCCGATTGGTCCGGCCACTGACCGTAGCAGAAAACATTATTTTGGGTTCCCACAGCACCTCTTTCTGGTTGAACAAGAAAAAAATCAATGAAGAAATTAAATCACTTTCTGAACAATACGGTTTAGCGGTAGATCCTCAGGCAAAAATCTGGCAATTATCTGTAGGAGAACAGCAGCGTGTAGAAATTATTAAAATTCTTTACCGGGGATCGGATATTTTAATTTTAGACGAGCCTACTGCAGTTTTAACTCCACAGGAATCCAAAGATCTTTTTGCTACCCTCCGGCACATGGCCAATGCCGGTAAAGCGATTATCGTAATTACTCATAAAATGCAGGAGGTAATGGATGCTGCCGACCGGGTAACGGTACTGCGGGGCGGTAAGTCCGTAGCAACCCTGGAAAAAGCAAAAACGACCCGAGAAAAACTTGCTCACATGATGGTTGGACATGATATTTCCTTTAATAAAAACAGGCGGTTTTCTATTTCAGGAAACACCATTATTAAGTTGGAAAATATCCGGGCATTAAATGACAAAGGGTTACCCGGTTTAGAGGATATAACACTTCATATTAACGCGGGGGAAATTTTAGGTATTGCCGGAGTAGCGGGCAACGGGCAAAGAGAACTGGTTGAGGTGATAACCGGTTTACGACCTACTACCCATGGTAAAATTCTAATTAATGAAAAAGACTTTACCGGTGCTTCACCGGAAAAATTTATTGAGGCAGGTATTTCCCATGTTCCGGAGGATCGCTTAGGCATGGGCTTAGTGCCAAACCTCAGTACTGTTGACAATATTATTTTAAAACAATATCGCCGCCAAGAAGGCTGGCTGATAAATTATAAGCCTTTACGGGCTAAAGCCAAAGAAATTATTGAACAGTTTGACGTAAGAACCACAACTATTGATGCTCCTGTCAAACTTATGTCCGGGGGTAATTTGCAAAAACTGCTCCTTGCCCGGGAAATATCTACCAATCCCCGTTTGATTGTGGCCGTTTACCCGGTAAGAGGATTGGATATTGGGGCAACCGAAGCAGTCCGCTCCCTTCTATTAAAGCAAAAAATGGCAGGCACAGGAATACTGTTAATTTCCGAGGATCTGGACGAAATACTCAGTCTCTCCGACCGAATTATAGTTCTCTTTGAAGGTAAAATTATGGCAGAAAAACTTCCTGAGAATACTACCAAAGAGTCCTTGGGATTATTGATGACGGGAACCCAACCACTCCAGGAGGGCATTGCATAATGAGAATAGAACTAGAAAAAAGAGCCGCCCCGTCTCGGATGATGTCGGTGGTAATTCCCACGCTATCAATTTTAGTGGCTCTTTTCGTGAGTGGAATCTTTCTTTTTATTTCCGGCTTTAATCCCATAAAGGTTTACGCCATGCTTTTCTCCAGTGCTTTCGGCACATCCTATGGCTTAACAGAAAGCATTGTTAAGGCGATTCCATTGATGCTTTGCGGATTGGGAGTTGCCTTAGCATTTCGCATGCAGTTATGGAATATTGGCGCAGAGGGTCAGTTTTATATGGGAGCGTTTGGAGCAACCTGGGTAGCACTGAACTTTCCAACTCTGCCCGCATTTTTAATGATCCCTTTTATGTTTATTATGAGCTTTCTCGCCGGAGGCATCTGGGGACTGCTCCCGGCTATTCCCAGAGCCTACCTAAAGGTAAATGAAACAATTACTACTCTTTTAATGAATTATATCGCTATATTATGGCTTGATTACTTAGTTTACGGACCCTGGAAGGATCCCGACGGATTTAATTTTCCTATGACTGCCCCCTTTACGGAAGGCGCTTTACTCCCTACCCTGGGAAACAGCAGAATCCACTTAGGGCTGTTGTTTGCGCTTGTAGCTGCCGTGATAATCTATGTACTAATCCGCTATACCAAGTGGGGTTACCAGGTGCGGGTAATTGGAGAAAGCCCTGCCGCTGCTCGCTACGCCGGCATGAATATTGCCCGTAACATTTGTTTAGTCTTATTTATCGGCGGCGGGTTGGCCGGAATTGCCGGGATGGCGGAAGTCTCCGGTGTGGCGGGAAGGCTGCAGCACGGATTAAGCCCGGGTTACGGGTACACCGCTATTATTATCGCTTGGCTGGGTCAACTTCATCCCGCTCTCTTGGCAGTGGTCTCCTTCCTTTTCGGTGGTCTTTTGGTTGGGGGTTACGCCACTCAGTTAGTAGGACTTCCGGCTGCTACCGTGAATATGATTCAAGGAACAATTCTCTTTTTTGTTCTGGGGGGACAACTGCTGACCAATTATGACCTGAAATTTGGTAAAGGAAAGAGTAAACCGACCACAAAGGAGGGTGCATAATGGAGAATATTTTTCTGGTTTCCATGCTTGCTACAGCAGTAACGGCAGGAACTCCCATTCTTCTTGCCTCCTTGGGGGAAATGGTGGCGGAAAAAGCCGGCAATCTTAATCTTGGCGTAGAAGGAATGATGCTGGTCGGTGCCGTCACAGGGTTTATGATTAATGTCTACGTGCAGAACCCTTGGATAGGAGTACTGGCTGCCATGATTGCCGGAGGAACAACAGCTCTAATTCATGCTTTTTTGACAATCACCCTCCGGGCTAATCAGGTTGTGAGCGGACTTGCCCTGACTATGTTTGGCACTGGCCTTTCCGGTTTTATGGGAAAATCACTTATTGGCATTCCTGCTCCAGCTACATTTAAACCGTTTGGATTTCCCATACTGGGGGAAATTCCTTACCTGGGAAAAATATTTTTTCAACACGATGCCCTTGTTTACCTTAGCTACCTCTTGGTAATTATTTTAGCCGTGGTTTTATATAAGACACGCTGGGGCTTAAATCTAAAGGCAGTTGGGGAAAATCCGGCAGCAGCAGACGCAGTTGGAATAAACGTTTCCTTAATTCGTTATATTTCCGTTGTATTTGGCGGAATGCTGGCCGGATTAGGAGGAGCTTATCTATCACTGGCTTATGCTCCCTCCTGGCTGGAGAACATGACTGCCGGTCGGGGATGGATTGCTGTAGCCCTGGTTATCTTTGCCACCTGGAATCCGATAAAATGCCTGCTTGGCGCTTACATTTTTGGTGGGGTAGACGCCTTAGGTTTTCGGATTCAGACCAGAGGAATTGACATCTCGCCCTTCTTTTTGCAGATGCTTCCTTATATATGTACAATTATTGTCTTGATTCTAATTACGCGCGAAACAAAGTCACACCGGGTTAGTCCGCCTGGTGCCCTTGGGCTCCCTTACGATAGAGAAGAACGCTAAAAAGAGAGGTCAGACATCATGGAACTGCTTAAGCAAAAGATATTAAATGAAGGCAAGGTAATCTCCGACCAAGTATTAAAAGTAGATTCTTTTCTCAACCACCAGATAGATCCTGTCTTGATGCAGGCAATTGGCGCTGAATTTGCGAAAAGATTTGCCCAAAGCAAAATTACAAAAGTACTAACCCTGGAAGCATCGGGAATAGCTGTCGCTCTGATGACCGGCCTTGCCCTGCGTGTTCCGGTAGTTTTCGCGAAAAAAAAGCGCCCATCCACACTCACCGGGACTGCCTATTTTGGCCGGATTCATTCTTTTACAAAAGAAGAAGACGTGGATATCATGGTTTCTGCTAATTATCTTAACAATAGTGACCGGGTTTTGGTAATAGATGATTTTTTGGCGACAGGTGAAGCCTCCCGGGGAATGATTGAGATTGTACACCAAGCCGGTGCTGCCTTGGTAGGTGTTGGAATCGTCATTGAAAAAGCCTTTCAAGATGGGGGCAATTCTCTGAGAGATGAAGGTGTGCGAGTAGAGTCTTTAGCACGGATTGCCAAATTGGAAAAGGGCACCATTTATTTTTTATAAAAGTTTTATTTCAGTATTTAAAAAGCGGCAGCCTGTTGTTGGTTGCCGCTTTTTACCCGGACTTTTTAAAAGCACTTGACTACGCTTTAAATCACTTAATCTCTAACCAGCATGGACAATATACCGCTTAAAATTGACAACAAGAGGGCGCCAACTACGGTTGCCCAAAATCCTTGCACATGAAAACCTACTACTACACTACTGACAGCTTTTAACATTAACCCATTAACAATTAGGGTAAACAAGCCTAGGGTGGCAATATTAATGGGAAGTGTCAGGACTAAAATTATCGGCCTAATCACTGCATTAACCACGCCCAGAACCATCGCTGCAACTAAAGCAGATAAAAGGCCGCTTACCTCCATCCCAGTAATTAGGTGAGCAGTTATTAACAAAGCTATCGCATTTAAAATCCACCGAACAATTAGTCCTTTCACATTATCCTCTCCTTTTTATCATAATTATATTATACCTTTTTTATAAATGCACGTTAAACCTTATTTGCCCTCCCTTGTTTTTTTAAACCCCTTTTGTTAAAATGTTTTTGCTTTGGGAATAATTCCTGATGAAGGAGAGTGAATAACATGAAAGACCCGCGCATCCAAACTCTGGCCGGTAATTTGATCAATTATTCTATCGGCCTCAAACCTGGAGAAAAGATTTTAATTGAAACAACCGGATGGGAACTGCCATTGACTAAAGAATTAATCAAGGAATCCTACAATGCCGGCGGTATACCGTTTGTCTCCATAAAAAATCAGGAAATCAACCGAACTCTTTTGGAAAACGCTTCCCGAAAACAAATGGAATTACTTGCCCAGTGGGAAACTCCTCGGATGGAAGGGATGGATGCATATATCGGCCTAAGAGCAGGAGAAAACAGTTTTGAAATGAGCACTGTCCCCGCTGATAAAATGCAGCTCTATATGAAATACTATCTTGAACCGGTGCATCATAAAATTCGTGTTGCCAAAACAAAGTGGGTTGTCCTGCGCTATCCCAATTATTCCATGGCCCAGCTGGCCGGAATGAGTACTGATGCCTTTGAAGATTTCTATTTTAAGGTGTGCAATCTGGATTACGGCAAAATGTCCCGGGCAATGGACGCCCTTGTGAAATTGATGAATAAAACCGACCGGGTTAGAATCACCGGTCCCGGGACTGACTTATCCTTTTCCATTAAAGACATTCCCGCTGTCAAATGTGACGGCCATCTAAACATTCCGGATGGTGAAGTCTACACCGCTCCGGCGCGAGATTCCGTTCACGGGAAACTTACCTATAATACCCCGGCTGTTTACCAGGGGTTCACTTATGAAAATATCAGTTTTGAATTTGAAAAGGGAAAAATCATCAAAGCTTCCGCCAATGATTCAGAGAAAATTAACCAAGTGCTTGATACTGATGAGGGTGCACGATTTATCGGGGAATTTGCCATTGGCGTCAACCCTTATATTCTTCAGCCAATGAAGGATACTCTGTTTGATGAAAAAATTATGGGCAGCATCCACTTTACTCCCGGTTCTTGCTATCAAGACGCTTATAATGGAAATAAATCAGCTATCCATTGGGATTTAGTCTGTATTCAACGGCCTGAATTCGGAGGAGGGGAAATTTATTTCGATGGTACCCTGGTGCGAAAAGACGGGAGATTCATCATTCCTGAACTGGATTCTCTTAACCCGGAAAATTTAATTTAAAAATCGTCACTTTTTTTGATAGTTTTACACCGGAGATTGAGGAGAATGAATAATATACTGTCATTGGGCAAAACTACCAGTGCCAAAACTATCGATTTAAGGAGTATAAGCATGAAAAAATATATCCGTATTATACTGCCTATTTTGTTTCTGGCACTGGCTGTTCCGGTGATTTTTCGTTATCAGTCTAAAGCCCCACCCCCTAACCCCAGTTACTGGTTAGTAGATACCGCCACCAACCGGACACTTACACACACTTCCACTTTTCTTTCTGTAGGGGATGAATACATTTCCGCCGACAATCAGGTCTACCGTATTATCAGAATCCATAGTGACAAAGCATACGCCGAAAGAATTGATTAAAGCACGGGTAAACCGTGCTTTTTAAATTCACCTCTTGTTTTTTCATGCCTTCCTAATAATACGGCCACCGTGTTTTATATATCAAACGCTTTGCATCTAATCTCCTTTTCTCCCTAATTAATTATGCTTATGAAACATTTTATCTTTTGTCAAATTCTGTCTAATTCCATAATTTATTATAGGAAGGACTTTTTAATTCTTTGTAGAATTATTAAAGTTTACAAAGGAGGCCTGCAAAAAAATGAGTATGCCCACCTTAAAAAAAATACAGGTAAAAATAAACGATACAGTACACCAGGTGCCCAGAGGTACTACCTTGCAAGAATTATTAGAAAAGTTTTCAGAAAATGTTATTCCCACAACAGCTGCTCTGGTAAACGGTGAACTACAAGAGCTGACTTACCCCCTCTATGCCGATAGTATTGTGCAGTGGTTGGATTTAACAACCGACGCCGGATTAAGAATCTACAAGCGTAGTATTAATTTTGTCCTTCTGGTAGCTGTCTCCAACCTGTTTCCCCATCATCAATTAAAAATTGAGCACTCTCTTGCCAAGGGAACTTATTGTGAATTGCGGGGTGAGCCGGTCCTATCCCCATTGGATATTGCCCGGCTTCAAGAAGAGATGCAGTCACTGGTAGCATTGAATCTGCCTTTTACACGACGGGAAGTATCCCGGGATGATGCCCAAAAATATTTTGCCAGCTGCAACAAACCGGGAAAAGCCCAACTCATCTCATATAAACCTAGTGATACTGTTTACCTTTATACCTGTGGGTCGGTAACCGATTACTTTTTTGGACCAATGGCTCCCAATACCGGTTGTTTAAAATATTTTGAACTTCGTCCCTTTGATAAAGGGTTTATTCTGATTGTTCCGGACAAAGACAATCCTACAGGTTTTTCTCCTTACAGAGAACCGAAAAAACTGGCCGCCGTATTTAGTGAATCGGAGCACAGAGGTGAACTGCTGGGGGTGGATAACCTTGCTCAGCTTAATGAATTGATTCAATCAGGGCAGGAAAGCGATATCATTCAAATTGCGGAAACACTGCATGAAAGAAATCTGCACAAAATATCCAATGATATTTGTGCTAACCGGGACGTGCGCCTGGTGCTGATTGCCGGTCCGTCATCATCTGGTAAAACTACCTTTGCCCAGCGTTTATCCATCCAGTTTAGAGTAAACGGAATTAAACCGGTAGCCATATCCTTGGATAATTATTTTGTTGACCGGGAAATTAATCCCCGGGATGAAAATGGTGAATACGATTTTGAGCATATTAATGCTCTGGATTTAGAATTGTTTAATAAACACCTTGAAGAATTGGTTGCCGGAAAGGAAGTTACCATTCCCCTTTACGACTTTAAAACAGGTCGCCGCATGCCAAAAGGCGAGAAGGTAAAAATAGAGCCAAACCAAATCCTTATTGTTGAAGGTATCCACGGTCTCAATGAACTGCTCACTGCTTCAATCAGCCAAAAGAATAAAAGAAAAATTTATGTCAGTGCTCTTACTCAGTTGAGTATTGATGACTACAATCCTATTCCCAGTTCCGATACCCGCCTAATCCGCCGAATGGCAAGAGACCTCCAGTTTAGAGGTACCAGCGTCCAGGACACCTTAAAACGCTGGGACTCCGTACGCAGAGGAGAAGAAAAATACATCTTCCCCTACCAGGAAGATGCAGATTATATTTTTAATTCAGCACTTGCTTATGAACTGGCTATTTTGAAGGGACTGGTAGAGCCGGAGTTGGAAAAACTCCCCTCCTGGATTCCGGAATATGTAGAAGCAAAAAGACTGCTCTATTTTCTAGAATACATTATTCCGATATCTGCGGAAAAAGTTCCGTTAAACTCCATCTTAAGAGAATTTTGCGGCGGAAGCTGCTTTAATACCTGTTGATTCTAAAAGTATCACCAAGCCTTTCCATTATTTTAGCAGGTGATTTTTAATCGTTGACTTGTTTATTGCTTAATAGTAAAAGCAACCTGTAATAAGAACCAAAAGTTTTGAAAAAGCACCATTTCTTTGGATAGGTATTTACGTTTTTGGACGCAGAATATAGGTAAGATTAAAATAGAGAGCACAAATATGAAAAGAATAGGATTGGACTTAAATACTCTTTTCTTGGCAGACTGACAGCCCGTATTCCGGGCTGTCTTCTTTAATTTAGATGGTGTTATTAGTCCACTTGCCGCACCGATCCCCCCAGGCAGCAATCATTTTATCATCTAACTCCACTTTAATTACTTCGCAATGATTGGAACACCCAGAACACTCAAAACTGGACGGAACAAACTCCAAATCAGCCACATCGAATCCGCGAAACTTCGTCCGGGCACCTGTTTCTTGCATATAATCCCGCACAATTAATGCTACCCCAATGGAACCCATGTTTCCTGCATGATTAGGCACAATAATCTTGTGTCCCATTTCTTTCTCAAAGGCAGCGCAAATTCCTTTATTCGCCGCAACCCCACCCTGAAAAACAAAAGGAGGCTCTAATCTTTTCCCCCGGCCTAAATTGTTAATATAATTTCTGACGAGGGCTTCACAAAGTCCTTTAATTATTTCTGCTTTGGAAAAGCCGAATTGCTGCTTGGCGATCATGTCGGATTCAGCAAAAACCGTACACCGCCCGGCAATGCGCACATCCTTTTTTGCTTTTAAAGCCAGTTCTCCAAATTGTTCAATAGGAACTTTTAAGCGCTCAGCCTGATGATCTAAAAAAGACCCTGTGCCCGCAGCACAGACAGTATTCATGGCAAAATCCACCACCACACCGTCTTGCACCACAATTATTTTTGAATCTTGCCCACCGATTTCAAAAATTGTCCGCACCTTTGGATATTGAAAAACAGTTGCGGTAGCATGGGCAGTAATTTCGTTTTTAACCACATCCGCCCCTACCATAATACCTACCAATTGCCTGCCGCTTCCCGTGGTGCCAACTCCTAATACATTTAATTCCCCCAGTTCGTTTCTCAGTTCTCGTAAAGACTGTTTTACCGACTCCAGGGGCTGACCATTTGTTCTGATATACCTGTTGAAAACCATCCTGGCCTGTTCATCAATGGCAGCAATTTTTGTAGTAACAGAACCAACATCGATCCCTAAATAGACCCCTTGCATACTCCTTCCTCCTAGCTGACCTGGATAATGCGCTTGCCGTTTTTCTTGATTCGAATTAAATCTACAAAAGCTTCCAGTCTGGTTAAACTGTTCGCTCTCCCTGTTTGTTCATCTAACGAAAGAGTTAAAACCGGGATATCAAGATCTTCCGACACCTTTGGTATAATACTTTGGGATATTAATTCCGGGAGACAGCCAAAGGGCATAAGATGGACGATCCCATCAAATCCCTGTTCTTTATAGTCCACAATGGCACCCATATTTTGCTTGGCATGCCCTCCAATAATAATCTCAATATATTTTTCTCCCTTGCGTAAAATTTCAGGTTCCCGGGACGGGCTGTAACGAGCCGGAATGAGATTGAAATCCACCCATTCGGACAGGTACTGGGATCTTCTAACCTCACAGCCTAATTCACCAAGTCTCTCCTCCACCCGCATATTAACGGATGATTCCATCACAACATAAATTTCCCCTACAATGCCAATCCGGATCTTTTGCTCCTCAGGTACCTGAAACGTTTTAATTCCGTCAATCATTTCCTGGGCTTCCTTTTCCACCCGTTCAAGCTCTCCATCACTATAGGCTGCATCTATCTTCTTTTCAATCAGCTCCCACACCTTGGTGGACTGTCCTTTATGCACTTCATAGGCACGTACCGTCTCTATCTGTTGCTCCAGGAAATCTAATAGTTTTATAGTACGATAGGTAAATTTCAGAGCATGCCAAACATCTCTCCAGGAATGTTTTCCTTTAATCTTTTTTACTTTACGATAAAAACCCAAAGGGTCTCTTTTGATAGAATCAAAAATAATTAGATCCACATCATATCCCATGCTGCGCAGAATTTTAGATTGAACTTCACCATAAAAACCCGCCCGGCAGGGTCCATGCCCTCCAGAGGAAATTAAGGTATCCGCACCAAGTTCAATTGCCTCAATATAGCTTCCCAATAATACCTTCATGGGAAAGCAGGCAAATTCCGGGCTATACTTGACACCTAAATCAATGGTTCTCTGGGTAGGCTTAGGAGGGTCAATCACCTCATGCCCAAGAAGAGCAGCAATTTTTTTATAACCAATCGGTGTACCCATATATGGGAAGGATACCTTCATAGCTTTTACCTCTTTTTCTTTTTCTTTCTTAGCATATCAACAAATGCTTCAATCCGTGTCTGCAAATGGGTTTCACCTGTATGTTCATCAACCCGTACCGTCATAAACGGTTTGTTGAATTTTTCCGAATCCAATTCCAACATTTTCCCCAGCAAGCTGTCCGGACCACAGCCAAAAGCCGTAATATGAATAATACCGTCTACTTGTTTATTTTTATAAAAATGCATACCTGCCCCAAAAATCTTATTAGAGAAAGTCCAAAAAAGCACTTTGCTCATTGTTTTAACTTCTCGGTTAATGTCTCTTTCATTTAGCATATCAAAGGTAATCACATTAACTCCTAGTTCCCTCATCCTTTTGGCTACATTCATGCTGACATACCCATCATAAATATCATAAACATAACCAATCAATCCGATGGTAATATCTCCTTTTTGCTCCATCGGGGGAACAGTTTCTTGTTCCACCAAATCAAGTGCCTCGCTAATGAGATATCCTTTTTTACTGATGCTACGAAATTTAAGCCAATGCTTTTTTGCCACTTTAAGCGCCCGACTTAGTTCCTTATCTTCAACATTTAAAGGACCTTTTAAGTCCTGATAACAATGAGGTTCCGCAATTACTTCGCTGTTCATCTCGATTTTCGGGCTAAGAATTTTCCCTTCCAGCTCAGGAAAAATACTCTGTACCATATCCGGCAAACCTAAAAATTTAGGGCAAAAAGTACATCCCTTTTCCACCGATACCATCCGGGGAACAAATACAAAATCTACATTTTTCTTTACTAAATTTTCCACATGACCATTAAAAATTTTAATAGGAACACAAATTTCCGGTACTGATTTTTTCACACCTAGGTCAACAATTTCTTTATTTGTTTCCGGAGAAACAACAACCTCGTGTCCCAGGGAAAAAAGCATTTTCTGCCATAAAGGAAAATAATAATAGTAAAGCAATGCCCGAGGCACACCAATCTTCATTTTTTACCCTCCAGAAAAAGTGCATAATCCCAAAAAATAAGACCGGCCCTTTCTGGTATTGAAAGACCAAATCCGACTACACCAAAAATAAGCGGCCTGAACACGTATGGAAAAATCGGTTGTTCAATTATAAAAACCAATAACTTATTTTTATTTAAACAATGTATAATTCGACACTGGAAAGCAAACTCCTGCAAGAGCACAAACTTACTGCAACACAGTTAGCAATACTACAAAAGCCCACAATTAGTGGGCTTTTTACTGGAAGCAAAGTAACAATGCTAACTAAAGGATAACCTTTAACTGTTTTTGGCAGCAAGCGGGTTTCGGGAAAGAGCAATTTTTCCTGTCCGAACAATCTCAATAATTCCATGATCTTTCAATACTTCACTCAAGGCGTCAATTTTATCTTCTTCTCCGGTTAGCTCAATCACCATCGTCTCCGGGTGCACGTCAACAATTTTTGCTCGAAAAATGCTGACGATATCTACGATATCAGACCTGCTTTCCGGAAGAGCCCGAACCTTGATTAGTGCCATATCCCGGTTAATAGAATCTACATTAGTCAGGTTAACAATTTTTATCACATAAACAAGCTTACTAAGCTGGTTAACTACTTGTTCCAATTCATCCTCATTTTCTGCATCAACAACCAATGTAATGCGCGTCATGTCCGGCTCTTCGGTAGAACCGGCCGTAATGCTCTCAATGTTAAACGCCCGGCGGGAAATTAGGCCGGAAATATGGGTAAGAACCCCTGGACGGTTTTCTACAAGCACTGCTAAAGTATACTTCATATTTACCCTCCTATCATTTCATCAAGAGCCGAACCGGCCGGTACCATTGGCAATACATCCTCGTCTTCACTGACCCAAATGTCCAGAAATACCGGGCCTGGTGTTTTTATTGCTTCTTCTAAAGCAGGACGCACTTCCTGAGCCGATTTTACCGTTATTCCTTTAGCTCCAAGAGCCTCGGCCAGTTTCGCAAAATCTGTTCCTTTTTCATGTTTAGACCCGGAGTATCTTTTTTGATAGAACATGCGCTGCCACTGACGCACCATGCCAAGCCCCTTATTGTTTAAAATCGCAGTTTTTACAGGCAATTCATGCTCCACTGCAGTGGCAATCTCCTGACAGTTCATCATGATACTCCCATCACCGGATATCACCCAAACTGCCTGGTCCGGACAACCCAGTTGAGCACCAATAGCAGCCGGAAGACCAAACCCCATTGTGCCTAGGCCTCCGGAAGTAATCAAGGTACGTGGTTTCTTAAATGTGTAATATTGAGCAGTCCACATTTGGTGTTGTCCTGTATCCGTAACCATTATCGCCTCACCGCTAGTTAGTTTATCAATCTCTTGAATAACACTTTGCGGCTTGATTTCGTCCATGTCATCGTCAAATTTTAACGGTTTCTCCTTTTTCCACTTCATAACAGAGCACTGCCATTGACAAATATCAGGTGGTTTAATAATACTGTTCAACTGAGCCAACGACCAATTCAAATCCCCTATTACTCGAATATCCGTCTTGACGTTTTTATTAATTTCCGCAGGGTCAATATCAAAATGAACCACCGTAGCATGCGGAGCAAAACGAGATACCAATCCGGTCACCCGGTCATCAAAACGCACACCTATTCCAATCAAAAGATCACACTGTGTTACAGCCTGGTTAGCAGCATAGGTACCATGCATACCCAACATCCCTAAATGCAACCGGTGGTCAGAGGGAAATCCACCCATCCCCATTAAACTTGTAGTTACCGGAATACCTGTCTTCTCTACCAAACGGGAAAACTCCTCCGTTACCCCGGCAATGTTAATACCTCCGCCAATAAAAAATACCGGTTTTTTGGCTTGGGCTACCGCTTCCGCTACCAAAGCAACCTTGCATTTTTCCCCTGCGAAAATTGGTTTGTACCCCTTTAAATTTACCTTTTCCGGATATGCAAAGTCCACCTTTGCGGCAAATATATCCTTGGGAATATCAATTAATACCGGTCCAGGCCGGCCTGTTTGCGCTATATAGAAAGCCTCTTTCACGTACTTCAATAAATCTCGAGGCCTTTTTACCAGTTCATTATGTTTTGTAATGGGAGTAGTTATCCCGGTAATATCCGCTTCCTGAAATGAATCTTTACCAATAAGCCCTGTCGCTACCTGGGAAGTAATAAAAACTACCGGCACTGAATCCATATTGGCCGTTGCTATCCCTGTTACCAAATTTGTCGCACCCGGACCTGATGTGGAAATACACACCCCTACTTTTCCTGTTGCCCGAGCATATCCATCTGCGGCATGAGCCGCTCCTTGTTCATGCCGAGTCAAAATATGCTTAATCCCAGAATCGAAAAGGGCATCATATAAAGTTAAAGCCGCCCCTCCCGGGTAGCCAAATACAATGTCCACACCTTCAGCTTTTAAACTTTCAACCAATGCCTGGGCACCGTTCATCAACATCTAGATCACTCCTGCTTAAACCCCTTATTGTTATCCAAATAAATATTGCAACCATTTTAACACTATTCAAAACTCCTGACAATACAAAAAGCAGTCTATCATCCCATCTTCCTTTGCTACCACCATAATATAAAGGTATTTTTGCTTCCGATAAATGAAAAATCCATTCCCTAGAAGGGTATTTAAGTTTTTGGAAGCGGAACATTGGCAAGATTGGAAGAAGAGGGCAGGTACTAAAAGAATAGGATTGGCGCTTGTTTGAGCATCGCAAGTTTGCGCCAATCCCTTTTATATTATTCTGGATTCGCATTAGCACTTATGATTTAGGAGTTATGCTGCCTTTCTTGCCAGTCTAAAAGCCGTTATCATTTATTTTTACTGCAGCCGATTTAACTCATTACTTCTTTCCAAAACTCGAACCAAGTGAGTTATCGTTTCATTTACCGGTGCTGATAAATAGTGTTCTTTTGCTTTTTGAACGATCATCCCGTTAATGGCATCAATTTCCGTCCGGCGTCCATTAAGAATATCCATTAACATGGAAGACTTGTTAGAAGCAGTAGCATGACAAATAGACTTTACATAGCTAAGCATGTCATCTGCCTGAAGTTTAACCTTTTCCGCAGCAGCAACACCCATCGCCTCGTTAACAATCTGTTGCATAATTTCTAATATATCTCTGTGCTCCTGCAGTTCCCCATTGTATAAGCCGGAAATAGCCGTCAATGGGTTAATCGCCGCATTGACAATCAGTTTTGTCCAAAGTGCACCTTGAATATCCGGGGAAACCTCAGTTTCTATTCCTGCCATGGATAAAACCCGGGCAATATTTTGTGCCCCGTCTTTTTCTCTATTAATCACATTACCAATATACGTCTTTGCCCCGCCGTTATGACGCACAGTACCCGGTGCCGTAAGCATGGCACCGTGAGAAGTGACGCCGGCAAATACTCGTTCTACCGGAACTATCCCGCTTATTGCCTCCACATTCCCCAGCCCGTTCTGCAGTGTCAAAACCAGTGTTTGCGAACCAATACAGTTTCGCACACCCCAAACGGCTGCCCGGGTATCATAGGATTTAACCAACACAATTAACATGTCGGCTCTGTTTAAATCATCAGTCCGGGTAGTCGCTTGCACCCTAACAACTTGCCGGCCCCAACTTCCCTCAATAATCAACCCATGGCGGCTAATCGGCTCAACGCGCTCTTTCAGAATATCAAAAAGGATTACCTCTATCCCACTTTGAGCTAAAAGGCCACCGGTCAAGCTACCCATGGCTCCAGCACCTACCACAACTACTCGCATATTGATCACCTTAACTGTGCGGGAAAATCTTTGCCACTTCTTCTAAAGACATCGCAAAACTATGCTCTTCATCGGGAAAGCGTCCAGTCCGTACTTCCTCTGAATACGAAGACAACGCTTCTACAATAGTTGGTCCCAAGTTGGCATAACGCTTAGCAAATTTAGGGAGAAACTTATCGAACAACCCCAGCATATCATGGAAGACAAGAACTTGCCCGTCACAATCGGCACCGGCCCCAATACCAATTGTCGGAATAGAGAGTTTCTCTGTAATTAATTTGGCAATTGGAGCCGGAACACATTCCAAGACAACAC
The DNA here is from genome assembly GCA_050945755.1 of Bacillota bacterium. Lineage (GTDB taxonomy): Bacteria > Bacillota > Dehalobacteriia > Dehalobacteriales > Dehalobacteriaceae > JAQVXR01. The sequence goes on from JBMNTN010000006.1 coordinate 62,966, forward strand.
TGAATGCTCCCGCCTCCTGCAGTATCTGTGCGTCCTCAAAAATCCTTTTTGCACTCTGAGCATCCCTGCCCTGAACTTTATACCCCCCTAACTGGGATACCGTCTGCGGGGTCAGACCAATATGAGCCATAACCGGGATTCCGGCTCCCACTAAAACCCGAACCGTCTCGGCCACTGCTTCCCCGCCTTCCAGTTTGACTGCATCCGCGCCCCCATCCTTCATAATTCGGACTGCGTTTTTAACGGCATCTTCAATACTAATCTGATAAGAACCAAAAGGTAAATCGCCTACGACAAAACAATTCGGGGCACCCTTCACCACAGGCTTAATATGATGTATCATATCTTCCATCGTTACCGGCACGGTACTGTCATAACCAAGCATTGTCATGCCCAGGGAATCACCCACCAAAATCGTTTCAATATCGGTTTTTTCTATCAAAAGGGCAGATGGATAATCATAGGCTGTAGACATCACAAACTTTTTCCCAGCTTTTTTCATTGCTTTCATACCTGGAATGGTTAATTTCTTTTTACTCACAATACTTCACTCCTGCAAATTTTTTGACAAAAACCTTTATTACTTTTCTTCTTTCCTATAATAAATCCTGCTACATCTCCTAAATTTTGTCTCCCTAACACAGTTTTGCTTAATTATAAAACAATTTAACTAGCAGGCCTGGTTCAGTGTTACCCATTTAGCAAAAAAGAGTCTCGAAAAAGAG
>JBMNTN010000007.1:0-59943 GCA_050945755.1 Bacillota bacterium
GATTCAATATGATTCGCGAAAAATTAAACCAGGCGATATTTTTGTCTGTATTAAAGGATTGAAAAGTGACGGGCATGATTATATTCCTCAAGCTGTAGAAAACGGTGCGGCCGCTCTCTTGGTAGAGTATCCGATCAGCACAGAGTTTTCGTCAATCACCCAGATTGTGGTTAATGATACGCGCAAAGCCCTGGCGTTATTTTCTTCATATTGGTTCGGTTTTCCTTCCCGAAAATTGCGCATGATTGGGGTAACGGGAACCAATGGGAAAACCACTACCACTCACTTGATCAAGGGGCTCTTAGAAATAAAAAAGCAGAGGGTAGGATTGATTGGAACAATTCATAATCTTGTGGGAGATGAGGAACTGCCTGCCACACATACGACGCCTGAATCACTTGAATTGACAGAGCTTCTGGATCGGATGGTAAAAATGAATTCTCGAACAGTAGTAATGGAAGTATCGTCCCATGCTTTAAAGCAAAACCGGGTTGCTGGGTGCGAATTCGATGTTGGAGTTTTTACTAATCTTACCCAAGACCATTTAGATTACCATCCGACTTGGGAAGATTATTTAAACAGTAAGCTGATACTTTTTTCCAGATTAGGCCAGGGTGAAAAGGGTACTGCCAAGTATGCAGTTGTTAATGCAGACGATCAGGCATCAGGGCGGTTTATTAAGGCAGCTCAAGTCCCCGTTTGGACTTATGGGATAAATAATAATGCGATGATCAAGGCGAGTAATGTCAGCATTACTTCCAAGGGGACCAAATTTTTGTTAACTACTCCCCAGGAAAAAGTGAACCTGTCTGTCCCATTAACTGGAATGTTTAATGTGTCTAATATTTTAGCAGCTGTGTCCGTTGGTTTGGGGGAAGGGTTAACAATCCCCGATATCGCAGGTTGCTTGAGCCAGGCTCCTCAAGTTGCCGGCCGCTTTGAACAGGTGCGAGAGGGGCAGCCGTTTTCTGTAATTGTTGATTACGCACATACTCCGGACGGGCTGGAAAACATTTTGGCAACGGCACGGGAAATTACTTCTAAACGGTTAATTACCGTATTTGGTTGTGGTGGCGACCGAGACCAAGGCAAACGGCCGATAATGGGAGAGATTTCCGGCCGGTACAGTAACTATTCAATTGTGACATCCGATAATCCCCGGACGGAAGATCCGGAAAAAATTACGGCTCAAATTGAAAAGGGTATTTCTCAGGTTACCCGAGATTATAGGGTTGTTTTAAACCGGCGTCAGGCCATAATTGAGGCTATTTCCATGGGTTTACCGGGTGATACGATTGTAATTGCTGGAAAGGGACATGAAACATACCAGTTGGTTAATGGCGAAGTACTCCATTTTGATGATCGGGAAGTCGCCCGGGAAGCTTTAAAGTTGGCCGGGTATGCGTCAAATAGATAAAAAGGTAAATTATTGATGGAAGCACAGTCATAAATTATTTTTAATTTTCGAAGTATATAATGATTTTTTGCATTTTTATAGTTTTTAATAAAGTATAACAAGGCGGTTGCATGATGAAAACAGCAGTACTCTGTATTATTACAGCATGGATTATAGGAATAGTTATCGGGCCTCTGCTCATACCATTATTGAGGACGCTGAAATTTGGCCAGCGGATCAGAAGCGATGGGCCGAAGCGTCATTTGCAGAAAGCAGGAACTCCTACTATGGGAGGTATTATTTTTATTCTTGCTGCGGTAGTTTCCGTTTTCATCTGGAGCAAACTGACAGATGAAGTACTGCTGGCGGTGGGAATGATTATTGGATTTGGCTTTATTGGATTTTTGGATGATTTTATTAAAGTAGTTTTAAAACGTCCTTTAGGATTAAAAGCCCGGGAGAAAATGGTCGGACAGATTCTTCTGTCTGTAATCTTAGTGTACATGGCTGTGCATGTTTTAGGACGTGGGACAGATGTAGTTGTGCCTCTAACAGGAGTAAAATGGCATTTGGGTAGCCTTTATTATTTGCTGGGAGTGGTCCTTGCCGTTGGGACTACTAACGCTGTCAATTTAACTGATGGCTTAGACGGCTTGGCGTCAGGGATTACTTTTTTGGTTTTTCTGGGCTATGTAATAATTTGCTTGCTAGCAGTAATAAACCCGCCGATCTCTGTTCTGAATTATCAGGACCTTGCTATTTTTTCAGCTGCTTTAGCCGGTGGCTGCCTAGCCTTTTTATTCTATAATCGGTATCCGGCAAAAGTGTTTATGGGTGATACAGGCTCCCTTGCTTTAGGGGGTGGCATTGCTGCCCTTGCTATCCTGACAAAAACTGAGCTGGTATTACCTGTTTTGGGCGGAGTATACGTGATTGAGACTCTTTCTGTAATGCTTCAGGTTTTAAGCTTTCGCATTACAGGGAAAAGGATTTTTCGGATGAGTCCTCTTCACCATCATTTTGAATTGTTGGGTTGGCGTGAAACAAAAGTAGTATCTATTTTTTGGATTGCTGCAGCCTTGTTTGTCTTAGCCGGATTAATTTTGCTGACCCTGTAAAAAGAAGAGTGTTAATGGCCTGTGGAGGTAGTGAAATGTGGAATCTAAGCGGGAAAAGGATTTTAGTCATTGGTGCTGCCCGAAGCGGATTAGCGGCAGCGAAATATTTACAACAAAAAAGAGCCGGTGTCACTTTAACTGACGCTAAACCTCGGGAAAAATTAAACCGGGAGGTTCTCAACTTAGAAACAGAAGGAATCCGGCTAATGCTTGGTGCTGATCCGGAAATTATGCCAATGTCATACGATTATGCTGTAATCAGCCCGGGGGTACCGTTGAGTATTCCGCTGGTTAAAAAGATTAAAGAAGCGGGTATCCCCTTGCTTGGTGAACTGGAACTGGCTTTTCGGGAGAGTGTTGCCCCGTATATTGCAATTACCGGGACTAATGGCAAGACAACTACAACCGCATTAACCGGACAGATATTTCTGGATGCCGGAAGGCCGGTATTTGTTGGGGGAAACATTGGAACACCGTTGGTGACCGGAATGGAAAATCTTACGCCAAATCACATAGTGGTAGCGGAAGTATCCAGCTTTCAGCTGGAAACCATTGATTCTTTCCGACCAAAGGTAGCGGTTTTGCTTAATATTACTCCGGACCATCTTGACAGGCATGGGGATATGGCAGGTTATACCAAAGCAAAGGCTCGGATTTTTGAAAACCAAAGGGATAGTGATTTTGCCGTATTAAATCGGGATGATCCCAGGATATATAAATTAGCTTCCCAAACCTCAGGCAAGGTGATTTTCTTCAGCACAAAAACTGTGCTGGAGCGGGGAGTTTGTGTCCGGCAGGGACAGGTAGCCGTTAACTTAAATGGCAATTGGATAAATATCTTGGACCCGAAAGATATATATATTAAGGGCAGGCACAATTTGGAAAACGCTTTGGCGGCTACTGCCACAGCTTGTTGTCTGGGAATACCGCCGGAATCCATTGCCCAAACACTAAAGAGTTTTCCCGGTGTAGCCCACCGCCTGGAGTATGTAACAGAAATTGACGGGGTAACTTATATTAACGACTCCAAGGGAACCAACCCCGACTCCACCATTAAGGCATTGGAAGCATATTCGAGACCTATTGTGCTGATTGCCGGGGGAAGGAATAAGGGCAGTGATTTTACTCAGTTGGCTAAAATTATCAAAAACAAAGTGCGTACTCTAATTCTGGTTGGTGAAGCTGCACCGGCAATCAGAAAAGCAGTTGAGAATGAGGGATTCAATTCCTTTGTTGAGACAACAGACTTTGCAAAGGCAGTTGGCTTAGCCCAAGAAAAAGCGCTGCCTGGAGATATTGTGATGCTCTCTCCGGCATGTGCCAGTTGGGATATGTTTAATAACTTTGAAGAAAGAGGCGACCTTTTTAAAATTTTGGTAACGGCTATGAAATAAGGGGTGAGGCCTGTGCAATTAAAAAAGGGTTCTCCGGATTTTATTATTTTTTTAACGGTTCTCTTGCTTTTAAGCATTGGGATTGTCATGGTTTTCAGTTCAAGTCAGTATGCAGCCTATTTTGAACACAAGGGAGACTCTTTTTATTATCTGCGCCGTCAGTTTTTTAATACCCTGGTTAGTATTTTTGCCATGGTATTTGTGATGAAAATGAATTATCAGAAACTGAAGGTGCTCGCTAAACCGGCATTAATTGTTTCTTTTATTTTGCTGGGACTTCTCCTTGTGGGTGGAGTAGGGATTGAGCATAAAGGTTCTGTACGCTGGCTGGGGGCCGGGCCTTTTCAATTTCAACCTTCGGAAGTAGTTAAATTGACAATGGTCATGTATTTAGCACTCTTTTTGAGTGAGCGGCAGCATTTAATAAAGTCCTTTAAAAAAGGTTTTATTCCGCCGATCGCCTTGATGGGGGCGGCTTGCCTATTGATTCTGATGCAGCCTGATCTAGGCACAGCAGTGGCTTTAGCCGGAACGACATTTGTGATGCTCTGGTGTGCCGGTGCTCGTAAGTCTCACATGGCTTTATTAGCCGCAGCAGGGATAGCATTGGTTGTTATGGCTATTGTGACGGAGCCATACCGGATGGAACGTTTTCTTGCCTATTTAAACCCTTGGGAGGATCCCCAAGATAGCGGATTTCAAACTGTCCAGTCTCTCTTGGCCATTGGTTCCGGGGGATTGCTGGGATTAGGGTTAGGCGCGGGCCGGGCTAAGACTTTTTATCTGCCTGAAAGGCATACGGATTTTATTTTTTCTATCCTGAGTGAAGAGCTTGGCTTTATTGGTGGGGCAGTTGTGATCATATTATTTATGCTTTTTGTTTGGCGGGGACTAAAAATTGCGGTTTCTTCCCCCGAATCTTTTGGAAGCTTGCTTGCCATAGGGATAACGTCCATGGTAGGATTACAGGCGATAATTAATCTGGGAGTGGTAACCGGTTCATTGCCGGTTACAGGAATTACCCTTCCTTTTATCAGTTATGGAGGTTCTTCCTTGGTATTTTCCCTAGCCGGGGTAGGTCTTTTACTTAATGTTTCCCGCTATGCCGGGGTGGATAGGTGATGGTTATGCGTTTTATTGTCACCGGTGGAGGGACCGGAGGGCATATTTATCCTGCGATGGCGATAGCACAAGGTTTGCAGGAGAGGTTTCATGAAGCGAAAATTCTTTATGTGGGTACGTCTAAAGGCCTTGAAGCAGATATCGTTCCAAAGGCGGGACTGGATTTTGCTAAAATAAAAGTAGAAGGATTAGCCAGACCGTTTTCTTATCGGACAGCAATCAGTTTATTGAGGGCAGTTCAGGGTGGGGGAGAAGCATTGAGAATTGTTCAGCGGTTTAAACCTCACGTGGTAATCGGCACGGGTGGCTATGTTTGCGGACCGGTTGTTTTAGCTGCTGCCCTTTTCGGTATACCTACCTTGATTCACGAGCAAAATGCTTTTCCTGGGGTAACGAACCGGATCCTAGCCAGATTTGCCCGCCGGGTCTGCATCACCTTTGAAGATGCGCATCAACATTTTCCCCGAAAAACAAAGATTACTTTAACCGGCCTGCCGGTGCGACCGGAGATTATGGCTGCCGAAAGATTACCCGGTTTAAAAGCGCTGGGATTGTCTCCTGATAAACTGACAGTGGTAATTACCGGTGGAAGCAGGGGAGCACGTAGCATTAACCGGGTGATGACTGAAATACTACCTAATTTTTCTCAACAGAATGATGTTCAGTTTTGTCATGTCACGGGACAGGCAGGTTACTGGGAGACAATAGATACCTTAAAAAAATCGGGTATTTCTATGGGAAATTGTGGCAACATTAAAATAGTCCCTTATTTATATGAAATGCACCATGCATTAGCTGCAGCGGATATTATTATTGGCCGGGCCGGGGCTTCTTTTCTTTCTGAAGTTATGGTTCGAGGAATTCCAGCTATTTTAATTCCTTTTCCTTTTGCCACTGCCAATCATCAGGAACATAATGCCAGGGCGCTGGAACGCCGGGGAGCGGCAAAAGTGATATTAGAAAAAGACCTCACAGCTAAAATTTTGGAAGATACGTTGCAAACTTTTATCCAAAACAGTTCGATGCGCAGACAGGTATCCGAATCTGCTAAGGGATTAGGTAAAACACATGCATTAAGAGATATTCTTGATATTGTTGCGGGAATTAGTAAAGAAAGATAGCAATACCAAAGGGGTAACATCCTTACCTTCTTGGAATACTATATTGGTACGCTAAAAAAACCATTGCTTGTTCCCGTGCCTCTGGGAAGGAGATGTAAAGATTGAATATAATCAAAGGGCCGGTACACTTTATAGGAATTGGCGGCGCCGGAATGAGCGGTATTGCCAAAATATTATTGGAGATGGGGGTTGTTGTTTCAGGATCGGATTTAAAAGAGTCGGAAAGTACGAGACGAATGAGGACTTTGGGTGCCAGGGTAAGTATTGGGCATGATGCGCAAAATATCACAGGTGACCTGGCAGCAGTTGTCTTTTCCTCAGCAATTCCCCAGGACAATCCAGAAATCCTGGAGGCGAAAAGACTGGGATTGAAAGTAATGGCCAGAGCAGAAATGTTGGCTGAGCTAATAAAGCTGCAGCAGAGTATTGCGGTAGCCGGTGCTCATGGAAAGACTACTACCACAGCCATGATTTCCCTTATGTTAGAAATTAATGGATTGGACCCGACAATTGTCATCGGAGGAGATTTACAGCAAATAGGCAGTAATGCTAAACTGGGACGGGGAAAATATTTGGTAGCAGAAGCCGATGAAAGTGACGGTTCTTTTCTAAAACTTTTCCCTCAAATTGCTGTAATCACTAATATCGAAAATGACCATTTGGATTATTACCGATCTGTGCATAACATTGTGAATGCTTTTGTACAGTTTGTTGAGCAGATTCCTCAAGATGGGTTTACTGTTTTGTGTCTTGATAACAGGGAACTGGCAAAGATTAAGGAAACAGTGCCGGGGAACTATGTAACCTATGGTATAAAGCGTACGGATGCAGATTATACTGCGCAAAATATTAGGTTTAATGGAATGGGTTCGAAATGTGAAGTTTATTTCCAGGGAGAAAGGTTGGGTGAACTTACACTCAATGTCCCTGGGGAGCATAATATAACTAATGCCTTGGCGGCAATCGCCATCGGAAGAAAACTGGGTTTAAACTTTGACCAAGCGGCGAAGGGATTAATGCAATTTACAGGAGCTAAAAGGCGTTTCGAACTGATCGAAAAGGTCAATGGCATAACTATTGTTGACGATTATGCCCATCATCCTACGGAACTTAGGGCCACTTTGAAAGCTGCTAAGAGCGCCGGGTTTGGGCGGACGATTGCTATATTCCAACCCCACCGTTATTCCCGGACGAAACTACTTCAATTCGAATTTGGTAAATCCTTTTTTGATGCTGATTTGGTGGTTATCAATGAAATCTACAGTGCTTCCGAAAAGCCGATTCCCGGAGTGTCGGCTGAGCTTATTGTCAATGCGATAAAAAATGCAAACTATAATGATGTGGTTTATTGTAAAACAGAAGATGATGTTATCCAATTTATAAAAAAGGAAAGTAGGCCGGGGGATTTGATTATTACTTTAGGTGCCGGCAACATTCGGCAAGCAGGAATTCGTTTGGCAGAAGAACTAAAATTAGGAGGCAAGGAAATGTGAACTTCCATCTGGTAAATGCACTTCAGAATTCTATTCAAGGGACGATAAAATTAAATGAGTCAATGGAACTCCATACGACATGGAAGATAGGTGGCCCCGCGGATGTCATGGTTATTCCTCGAGATAAAGAGGATATCAGAAGGACGGTATTATTATGCCATGAATACAAAGTCCCTTGGTGGGTTTTGGGAAATGGGTCAAATCTACTGGTTTTAGACGGTGGAATCCGAGGAGTCGTCATGAAGATGGAAGGTGCTTTAACCAATTGTATTTGGCAGGAAAACGGGGTGGAGGTGGAAGCAGGAGTTAAACTGCCCCGTTTGGCTCGAGATGCGGTGCAAAGAGGGCTCTCCGGGTTGGAATGGAGTGTAGGGATCCCAGCCAGTGTAGGCGGTGCTGTTGTAATGAATGCCGGTGTCGGAAATGACAGCTTTGGTAATTATGTGCAAAAAATTGAGGTGGTTGACACAACCGGGCAAGTAAAATGGCGAGATAAGGAGGAATTGACATTTAACTATCGCTTCAGTTCTCAACAGGAAAAGCAGGAGATTATTACCCGGGTTGTTTTGACTCTGCCCCGAGGTAATAAAGAAGAATGTGAGGAAAAAATTAAAGAGCACTTGAGAAAAAGACACTCCAGCCAACCTCTGGAATATCCGACAGCGGGAAGTGTGTTTAAAAACCCTTCCGGCAATTATGCAGGAAGGCTCTTAGAAGCAGTCGGAGCAAAAGGAATGACGGTTGGTTCTGCTCAGGTCTCTGAAAAACACGCTAATTTTATTATAAATTTAGGAGGTGCTTGTGCTCAAGATGTAACTCAATTAATTAATGAGTTAAAATCAAGGGTTAGACAGGAGTTCCAGATCGATTTAGAGATGGAAGTTCATATTCTGGGTGAGGCAAGGTAACCACGGGGGGCGGCAACATTGGATAAATTCATCATTACAGGAGGTACCCGGCTGCATGGTGTGGTAAAAGTATGCGGTGCTAAAAACGCAATTCTGCCAATTTTAGCAGCAAGTCTTTTGAGTTCGGGTACATGTGTGATCCACAATGTTCCTTTGTTACAAGACGTTGTGGTTATGACTAATGTGCTAAAGTGTTTTGGGGCAAAAGTAAGGTGGGAAAATAAAGCATTAATCATTGATGCCACTAATGTACATCCGGCGGAGATTCCGGAGGAAACCGTCAAGAAGATGAGAGCAAGCAATCTAGTGTTGGGACCGCTTTTAGCAAGGTTTGGATATGTAAAAATACCATATCCCGGCGGTTGTGCAATTGGATCCAGGCCTATGGACTATCATGTCAAGGGATTGCAACAGTTGGGAGCTGATGTCCAAGACGGATATGGATTTATCGAAGGTAAATCTGCTGGTCTCGTTGGTTCGGAAGTTTATTTGGATTTCCCCAGTGTTGGTGCCACAGAAAATATTTTAATGGCAGCGGCAATGGCGAAAGGCGTTACCATACTGCGAAATGCGGCTCGGGAGCCGGAGGTTGTTGATTTGGCCGTATTTCTGAACAAAATGGGCGCAAAGATTGAAGGAGCAGGGACGGACATCGTTCAGATTACCGGGGTACCGCGATTAGACAGTGTAGAACATACAGTGATACCTGACCGGATTGTCGCAGGTACATTCCTACTGGCTGCTGCCATGACGGGTGGGGATATTACACTAACCAATGCGCTGGTAGAGCATTTAGAGCCGATTATTGCCAAGCTGCGGGAAGCAGGGTCATCCATCACAAAGAATGGAAGAGGGATTAGGATTAAAGGAACTCGGGGCTTGAAGGCTGTGGACATTAAGACGATGCCTTTTCCAGGTTTCCCTACAGATATTCAACCACAGATGATGGCTTTATTGACTCTTGCCCGTGGAACAGCCGTTATAGCCGAGAATATTTTTGAAAACCGTTTTAAGCATGCTGATGAATTGCGCCGGATGGGGGCAGATATCAGGGTGGCCGGCAGAATTGCTATCGTAAAAGGAGTAAAAAAACTTACAGGAGCAGTTGTGGAAGCCTCAGATCTTAGGGCGGGTGCTGCTTTGGTATTAGCAGGTATGGCAGCTGAAGGTGTTACGGTGGTGGAAAACATCTTCCATATTGACAGGGGTTATTACCGGTTGGAGGAAAAATATAACGTATTGGGTGCTAACATTATCAGAGTATCCGGCGAAAATTCCAGGCCTTATGAATTCAATCAATTTTCTTCAAACAGGGAGATACAGTTTCCAGGGAAAAAGGGCCTTTCACTGGTGAAATAAATTAAGAGAGAATTAATCACCTGAGCACGTTAGTGCTTTTTTTTAATACTCAGTGGGACAAAGTTTACTGCGAATTAAATCACAAAAGCGCTATCATCAGAACTACTTTCTTCAATTCGAAAATGTTATAATTAAAATTAGATTTATTGATTTATGAAAAGCTGATCTTTATTAGGTACATGAGTTTTTGAACTTGCCCAAAGAAATATGATACTGGGGTGGAATGATGACTGTCAGGGTAAAGCGGCATTACCGTCGAAGAAGAAAGCCGGGAAGTATTAGATGGATTATGCATATTATGGCAGTACTGTTGATTATTGTTGCCGGCTATTTTTTTGCCCAATCCTCTTTTTTTTCGGTTTCAATAATTAAAGTCATGGGAACAGAAAGTATATCTGATGAAGAAATTATTAAAATTTCCGGCTTAGCCAAAGGAGAAAACATCTTTAAAACAGAAACTGATGCAGCAAAGGAAAAGATACTTACTCATGCTTTGGTAGAAAGTGTAGAGGTAAATAAAAAACTTCCTGCTACGTTAGAAATTGCCCTTAAGGAACGAATTCCTTCGGCATTTATCCCGGCAGAGGGAGGGTTTTTCCAAATTGATTTAAAAGGACATATATTAAGAAGGCAAGCAACGATCGAATCTCAGTTGTTGCCGATCATTACAGGTGTAAATCTTTCACCGGGAACAGGTGTGGGGAAAAGATTAGATTCCGCGAAACTGCAAATGGGTTTACGGATGGTATCCCAAATGGATGAACGGGCAAAACAGATAGTAGCGGAGATAGATGTTTCCGATCCACAGAAGTTAAAAGCATATACAGTACAGGGAACAGAAGTGCGGTTTGGTAATGCCGAAGACTTTCAAGAGAAGTTTAATAAATTTCTTCAGGTGATAAGTGACGAAGAAAAAATGGACAGACTGGATGAAATGGAGTATATTGATGTGAGCTTTAGCGGCAGACCGGTAGTATTTTATCGTAACTAAGTAAAAACGATTATATTTTTGTATTTAAATAAATGGTTTTAGCAGGGAAATTAAGATTTGCGTTGAACTTTACAGTTTAAGGAATATGCTGGGTACGGCGTTTTTCCAAAAGAGTGAATCGCCTTTACTGCACGGGGGGTGGCAGGAATTGGCCGGGCAAAATATTGTGGTCGGATTAGATGTGGGAACCACAAAGGTAGTAGCACTAGTTGGAGAAGTTGATGACCGAGGCGGAGTCAGTATTATCGGAGTTGGTGAGCAAGCTACCCAGGGCTTGAAGAAGGGTAGTATTATTGATTTAGAAGGTGTTATCAAATCAATTACCCAGGCTGTGGAAAAAGCAGAGCACATGAGCGGCTGTCATTTGCAGACAGCTTTTATCAGTGTGTCCGGCCCACATCTTTCTTCAGTGATTAATAAAGGTGTTGTGGCAATTACCAATAAAGAGAAAGAGATTTCACCGGAGGATATTCATCGGGTACTGCAGGCTGCTAAAGTAGTAGCCCTGCCACAAGATAAAAAAATAATTCACGTGCATCCCCGCCAGTATACAGTAGATGGCAATGAAGGCATTATGGATCCAATTGGTATGGCCGGAACAAGATTAGAAGCAGAAATCAACATTGTAACTGCTCCAGCAACAGCCCTACAGAATTTATTAAGGTGTCTCCAACGGGCAGATATTCAGGAAGAAGAGTTTATACCTGCTGCTTTAGCTTCCGCTGAAGCTGTACTCTTGCCTGCAGAACGGGATTTGGGGTGTTTGCTGGTTGATATTGGAGGAGGGACAACGGAATTTGCCATCTTTGATCAGGGGAGATTGTGGTATACCAGTGTTTTACCTGTAGGAGGAAATCTGATTACCAGTGATATTGCCATTGGACTGCGCACACCTGTCGAGGTGGCAGAAAATATTAAGATAACCCATGGTTGTGTTCTTCCGGATATAATGCCGGATAATGAGATGATTACAGTTCTGGATATGTTGGGAAAAGGAAGCAAGCAGGTCTCGAAGAAAGTAGTGGCATCAATTATTAGACCACGTATTCAGGAAATATTGACTCTCATCCGTAATGAGCTAAAAACCTCCGGATACAGGGGGATGCTGCCTGGTGGTATGATTATTACCGGGGGGGCTGTTTTACTGGAGGGGCTGGTAGAGTTGGCCTCTACTGAATTAAATTTACCTGTCCGGGTTGGCCTGCCGGACAGGATTAACGGAGTGAGCGAAGCTACCCAAGGCCCAGGATATGCTACTGCCACAGGATTGGTTTTATATGGGGCGAGACAGCTTTCGTCCATTCAGGCGGCACCGGCTAGGGAAAGATTTTTAGGTTCATTCTTAAACAGATTGAAACTATTTTTTCAGGACTTCTTTGATTAAGTTTAAGTGAAATCTAAGGGGGATTTGGAGCATGCTCGAATTTGATGACAATGATAACACACAATATGCTAAAATTAAGGTAGCCGGAGTAGGCGGCGGAGGAAACAATGCTGTCAATCGGATGATCAGGAGCAATCTGAAGGGTGTTGACTTTCTTGGCATTAATACGGATGCCCAAGCACTGCAACACTCGCAAGCTCAGACGCTCGTTCAAATAGGAGAGAAGCTTACCAAGGGTCTTGGTGCAGGTGCTAACCCGGAAATCGGTAAAAAAGCGGCGGAAGAGACTAGAGAAGAATTAGTTGCCGTGCTAAAGGGAGCAGATATGGTTTTTGTTACAGCCGGTATGGGTGGTGGAACCGGAACCGGGGCTGCACCTGTGGTTGCGGAAGTAGCTCGGGAAGTAGGGGCACTTACAGTAGGGGTTGTCACCCGTCCTTTTTCCTTTGAAGGACGCCGCCGGGCGCAGCAAGCAGAAACTGGGATTTCAGAACTGAAAAGCAAAGTCGATACTCTTATTACGATACCTAATGATAAATTATTGCAGGTTGTTGATAAAAAAACAACAATAACGGAAGCATTTAGTGTTGCGGATGATATTCTGCGCCAAGGGGTACAAGGGATTTCCGATTTGATAGCCGTTCCGGGTCTAATTAATTTGGACTTCGCCGATGTAAAGACTATTATGAAGGATGCCGGTTCAGCATTAATGGGAATTGGTGTGGGAACAGGTGAAAATAGGGCTTCTGATGCTGCTAAAACAGCGATTTCCAGCCCGCTTTTAGAAACTTCCATTAATGGGGCAAAGGGCGTGCTCTTAAATATTACGGGAGGCTCAAATTTAGGCTTGTTTGAAGTAAACGAAGCGGCAGAAATAATTGCTGATGCCGCCGATCCGGAAGCAAATATTATATTTGGGGCGGTAATTGACGAAAAATTGGAGGATACAGTAAGGGTTACTGTGATTGCCACAGGTTTTGACAATAAAGTTTCTCAACAACAGATTGAGACTCCTGAAATGGAAATTAAACCGTTTACCCTTGATGATTTAGATATTCCGGCATTTTTACGAAGAAAAGCCTAAAACATTCCTGGGAAAAGGTCAAAAGAAAGGGCAGCATGTAAGCTGACTATTGTTAATTAGTAACTATAGTGTTTTGCTTTTTAAGTGATGAAAAGGAGCTTAGGCTCTTTTTTTTTAGCAAAAATTCTGCTTTGCCACACTTATTGTTTTATAAGTTACCGATGATATTAATGCTGGAAAACTCTGTTTGTGTTTACGGACGCAGAATTAGTCAGAATTGATAATGCGGTTTATCCCGATGAAAACAGCAAGTGACACCTTTTTTACCCAGGTACAAGATATAATGGTATTAGAAAAATATGGCATAGGGCTTGAAGAAAGTACATATATTAGATTGATTGCAGGTTGAACAAGCAAACTATCCCTAGTTTGTTTTTTGGGGGTTCTTCATTTTCAGAACTGAATGCACTGCAGAATCTGAGGTGAAACATGCGAGAAACCTATATTGTTTATGCGGATATGATTTTTCTGATAAATTTTCTTTTAGATCTGGCGATTCTTTGGACAACAGCTAAGTTTGGCCACTTGCCTACTACCCGTATTCGCCTGGTATCAGGGGCTCTGATTGGGTCTTTTTACGCAGTGTTTATGATTCACCCCCGGGCAAGTATCCTTTATTTAATCTCGGTAAAAATTTTATTTTCACTCTTTATCATCGCCCTGACTTTCCCCAAATTAACTATAAAAAAATATTTTCAGGCTATCGCTTATTTTTATCTCATTAGCTTTACCATGGCCGGTGCCGTAGTTGGATGCAGTTCTATTTTTTCTCAGAACCATTTTATCTTTCAGGAAATGTCCATTACCGGTCAGGGATTGTTATTTGCGTTGGCAGTAGCAGCAATATTAGGTGGCTGGGGCATCAAATATCTGAAGAAAAGCTGGAGAAAAAACCATTTTCAGGTACCTGTCCAAGTATTTTTAGGCCATTCTTCAATTATTGTGGAAGCGCTGATTGATACCGGAAACGATCTGCGGGATCCCTTGACGCAGAAGCCGGTAATGATCGTTGAATACCAAGCGATAAAAAAAATTTTGCCGGAGGAATTTTGTCGGCAGTTTGAAAGGTACAGTACCACAGACATCACGAGAATAGTGGAAGGTTTAACTGATACAAGCTGGGCTAAGAGAATTAGAGTGATACCTTTTAATTCTATTGGAAAACACCATGGGATGCTGTTGGGGTTTAAGCCGGATTTGGTTGTTATTTTTGGGAGCCGAAAAGCTCCCACCAAAGATGTGGTTGTGTGCCTTTATCATAATACATTGAGTACGGGAGGGACTTATCGAGCTGTGCTGAACCCGGAAGTATTGGAAACTGCGGCTTAAGTTGAGAGGGGGATGATGGTGCCGAAACAATGGATCAAAATCAAGTGGACATTTAAATTATGGCTGATCAAGGTATTGCAGTATTTTGATTGGATTCCCGGTGTTTATTATGTGGGAAGCAGTGAGGCTTTGCCGCCGCCCCTTTCCGGAGAGGAAGAAGGAATTCTCCTTTCCCGCTTGGAAATGGGGGACAATGCTGTAAAGGAAGTTTTGATCGAACGAAATCTGCGTCTCGTGGTATATATTGCGAGAAAATTTGAAAATACCGGTGTCGGCATTGAGGATCTCGTATCAATTGGTACGATTGGCCTGATTAAAGCTGTCAACACTTTTGATCCACGAAAAAAGATTAAACTTGCCACCTATGCCTCTCGCTGTATTGAAAATGAGATTCTCATGCACTTGCGGCGTAATAACAAGACCCGGTCGGAAGTGTCTTTTGATGAACCTTTAAATATAGATTGGGATGGAAATGAACTTTTGCTTTCGGATGTCTTAGGTACTGAAAGTGATGTAATTTATAAATCAATAGAAGAAGAGGTAGAGAAAAAGCTGTTAAATGTGGCTATGGCAAAACTGAATCCTCGGGAGAAAAAAATCATGGAACTTCGCTTTGGTTTGGGAGATGGGGTAGAAAAGACGCAAAAGGAAGTTGCCGATTTTTTGGGTATTTCCCAATCATATATTTCCCGTTTAGAGAAACGCATTATTAAAAGATTGCGTAAAGAAATTCATAAGATGGAATAGATGATATTAAAAAGGAATGGCACTTTCTTGACGGTCTATCAGGCACTGGGGGTGCCTTTTTTTTGTGTAATAAAACTTTTGTTTAGCCTTGTTTAGAACGGCTATGCATGTTTCATTTGGTATATTTGACCGGGCGAATGGCAATAATTAAGTTAAACTGCAAAATTCTAACCGGGGGTAGTGGCCGTGCTGATCAACAAGGTAGAAATCTGTGGGGTAAATACATCTAAGTTACCGGTATTGTCAAATGAGACGATGAGACAGCTCTTTATGGCCATGCACAATGGTGATAATAGTGCCCGCGAAAGACTGATTAACGGAAATTTGAGATTGGTTTTAAGTGTCATTCAGCGGTTTACTAATCGAGGTGAAAATGTAGATGACTTATTTCAGGTAGGCTGTATTGGGTTGATGAAGGCGACTGATAATTTTGACCTCTCCCAAAACGTAAAGTTTTCCACATATGCAGTACCAATGATTATCGGAGAAATCCGTCGCTATCTTAGGGATAACAACCCCATTAGAGTAAGCCGTTCACTGCGGGATATTGCTTATAAAGCTCTTCAGGTCCGGGATCAATTGGTAAACAAACATTCCCGTGAACCGTCTGTAACAGAAATTGCTGACGAATTAAAACTGCCTCGTGAGGATATAGTCTTTGCATTGGATGCAATACAAGAACCGATATCTCTCTTTGAGCCAATCTACCATGACGGGGGTGATCCAATTTTTGTTATGGATCAGATTGGTGATGATAAGAATCATGACTTGCTTTGGCTGGAAGGGATATCGGTACGTGAGGCTTTGCGTAAGTTGAGCGAGCGTGAAAAGAGGATTATCACACTGCGTTTTTTTGATGGAAAGACCCAAATGGAAGTGGCGGAGGAGATTGGCATCTCTCAAGCTCAAGTATCACGTTTGGAAAAAGGTGCTTTAATACATTTAAAGAAGCACATGTCAGTGTAACAAAAGTGTAATAAAGGTAAAAGGTGTAGAGAAATGACATTTAAAACTAAACTTCTATTGGTGATAATCAGTGTGCTTTTTATTGCCGGCGGAACTATCTTGTACATCGGCGAAAAAAGTAATCAAATAACCTACGGAAATATGCTCAGGTTTCATGTTATTGCCAACAGCGATTCAATTTATGATCAGAAGGTCAAACTCCAAGTACGGAATGAAATAATAGAATATATGAAACCCTATTTCTCCCATGTTGAGACTTCCGCTGAGGCGGCAAACATGGTCCGAAAGCAGGCGTCGGCAATTGAAAGAGTGGCAGATAACTGTTTGGGTGCACATAAGGCAGGATACAGTGCCCGTGTTGAGTTAGGAGATTTTAATTTCCCGGCTAAAGCCTATGGAAACCTGGTATTGCCGGAAGGAAAATATCAGGCAGTGCGTGTGGTTTTGGGAGAGGGAGAAGGCCGTAACTGGTGGTGTGTACTATTTCCACCTCTATGCTTTGTTGATCTTTCAAATTCCGTAGCAGTCCAAGTAAAAGAACCTAAACCTATTGAAGAGATCCATCAAGTAAGTGTTAAACCTGTTCAGGTGGAAATTCGCTTTCGACTTTTGGATTGGTGGAAAAAGGTGGGTGGGGAATTTACCTTATAAAAGCTGATAGAATTATCCGATCAAAGCAGAACCAATAAGGGTTCTGTTTTTGTTTTATCTACAATTGTCTGCAATCAGAACCTAATAGTTAATAAATTATGGTGCAGTTTTTTTTGTTGCCTCATATACTTAACTTAAGGAGGTGGCAAAAGTGCTAAAGGTTTCTGATTTAAAAATGAAGGATATTATTAACGTAGTGGACGGTAAACGACTTGGTTATATCAAAGATATTGAATTAAACTTGCAGAGTGGTAAAATAAAGTCCCTGCTTCTTCCAGGCATAAATAACAAGTTTATGGGCCTCTTTGGCCGGGGAGATGATTTAGCCATTTCCTGGGAACAAATTATGAAGGTAGGGCTTGATGTTATCTTAGTGGAAGTTCCGGGCTTTACTGAAGTAAAACATTTATCCAAAAATGATGAGGAGCTTTAAGAATACCATTCTCCTGCATTTGATAATATCATTGATATTATGATGTGTTTCGACGATGCATTCAACATTAATTGGCTGTCAGCGGTTTTAGATTTCTGCTTTATGAGCAGGTTATTTTTGCGGTAATAATTGACAAGCCTAGATTTTGTGGGATATAATATTCCAGGCACTAGATATGGGGCTTGGAATTTTATTTTGTTTTTAATAGGCTGATTATTAATGTCGAATTACGTTGAACAAAGCCGCCTGAGGTTAAAAAATAACAATAAGGAGGTCGGATAATGCGTTGTCCATTTTGCGATTTTGCAAACTCCAAGGTGCTTGATTCCCGTCCGTCGGATGAAGGCCGCAGTATCCGCAGAAGGCGGGAATGTTTAAAATGTCAGCGTAGATTTACTACATACGAAAAGGTGGAGGAGACTCCTATGTTTGTGGTAAAGAAGGACGGACGGCGGGAAGTGTTCGACCAAGGTAAACTTTTAAACGGGATTGCTAAAGCCTGTGAAAAACGACCTGTTCCTTTAGAAAAGATGGAAGGAATGGTGCGGGAGGTTGAAAAGGATTTAGCCAACTCATTTGAGGGGGAAATTCCCTCAGATAAAATTGGTGAAAAAGTAATGGAGCGATTAAAAGGATTGGATGAAGTAGCATATGTACGTTTTGCTTCTGTCTATCGACAATTTAAAGATATAGAAACATTTTTGGAAGAGATTAAACAGTTGCAACAAAAAGACAATAAATAGGGGGAGTGTTGGTGTTTACAACCATTCGAAAAAGAGATGGCAGGTTGGTAGAGTTTAATGAAAAAAAGATAACTGATGCTATTTTTAAGGCTGCGCAGGCAGTAGGGGGAGAAGACCGGCAAATAGCGATGGAACTAACACTGGAGGTACTAAAGTATCTGAAGAAAAGATATAACGGTAATACCTTTGGTGTAGAAGATGTTCAAGATGCGGTGGAAAAAGTATTAATTGAAAATGGACGTGCCAAAACGGCTAAGGCCTATATTCTTTACCGGGACAAGCGTAACCGGGTAAGAGAAGGAAAGACTGACCTCATGGAAGCGGTACGACAGATTTTAGTGGAGACCAGCAGGGAGAATGCTAACGTAAGCAATTCCCCTTCTGCCAAAATGCTGCAAATTGCCAGTGCGGCCAGTAAAACTTATTACTTAAACCGTTTGCTGCCGGAAGAGTTTGCTCTTGCTCATCGGCGGGGAGATATTCACATACATGACCTGGATTTTTACGCCAAGACTCTAACCTGTATTCAAATCCCTTTGGGACGTTTATTAAAAGAAGGTTTTGACAATGGACACGGTTATATCCGTCCGCCCAAACGGCCCAGTTCGGCTACAGCCCTCGCTGCAATAATCCTTCAGAGTTCTCAGAACGATATGCATGGCGGGCAGTCTTTTGCTTATTTTGACCGGGATATGGCGCCGTACGTGGAAAACTTTTCCGAGGAAGAGTCTTTTCAAGCGATGGAGGCACTAATATATAATTTAAACAGTATGCATTCCCGGGCGGGGGCCCAGGTGCCCTTTTCCAGTATTAATTTTGGCACGGATACTTCGGAAGCCGGGAGAAGAGTCACCCGCAATCTTCTTCTTGCCTATGAAAGGGGCTTAGGGAGGGGTGAGAACCCTATCTTTCCCAACATTATTTTTAAATTAAAGAAAGGTGTTAATTTTAACCCTGGGGATCCCAATTATGATTTGTTTCAGCTTGCTATGCGGGTAGCTGCAAGACGAATGAATCCAACATTCAGTTTTATGGATGCCAGTTTTAACAATATATACGGAGACGAAGAGGTTAGCTATATGGGTTGCCGGACCCGGGTAATTGCCAACTGCCGAGGGCCGGAAGTATCAGACCGCAGGGGCAATCTTTCCTTTACTTCAATTAATCTGCCCAGATTGGCGATTAAGGCAAAAGGAAACACGGATAAATTCTTTTCCTCCCTAGCACAAATCATGAATTTAGTGGCGCGGCAATTGTACCATCGTTATCAGATTCAGGCCAATCTCAGAGTAAAGGACATGCCTTTTTTAATGGGGCAGCATCTCTATTTGGATTCTGATGAATTAGGAACCTGTGACCGGATTGAAGAAGCGATTAAGCACGGGACGTTGTCGATCGGCTTTATCGGCCTGGCAGAAACTTTGACTATCCTTACCGGGAAGCATCATGGGGAGTCGGCGGAGGCACAGAAGCTAGGCCTGGAGATTATTGAGTATATGCGCCGGCTGGTAGACGGGTTTGGGGCTGAGTACAACTTAAACTATACCCTTCTCGCTACTCCGGCTGAAGGATTGTCCGGACGTTTTCTCAGCATTGACCATGATGAATATGGTTTAATCCCCGGAGTGACAGATAAAAAATACTATACCAATTCCTTTCATATTCCGGTTAACTATAAGATTTCCATGTTTGATAAAGTGTCGTTGGAAGGCCCTTATCATAAAATGTGTAATGCCGGACACATCAGCTATTTGGAACTGGCATCCCCGCCAATGCACAATTTAGAAGCAGTGGAGACTATTATTAGGCATATGGCCTCTACCGACATGGGCTATGCCGGCATTAATTTCCCCATTGATTTTTGCCTGGGCTGCAGCCATACCGGGGTGATTAATGAAGATGAATGCCCTGTCTGTCATAGTGGTGCTATCCGGAGAGTGCGGAGAATCACCGGCTATTTCAGTACGGTGGATAGGTTTAACGATGCGAAGGTGGCAGAACTAAACGACAGGGTGCCCCACATGTAATCAGGGGACTTTTAGGAAATTGTTATGCGGGGATAGGTGACAAAGATGAAAATTCGGATTGCCGGGGTTGTACCGGAAAGTGTCGTAGATGGGCCGGGTATTCGCTTTGTTGTGTTTACTCAAGGGTGTCCACACCACTGCCCGGAGTGCCACAACCCGGAAACTCATGATTTTCTGGGGGGAGAACTTAAAGATATTAAGGAAATCATTCAAGAGTTTAGCGGGATGCACCTGGTGCAGGGCATCACTATCAGCGGCGGGGAACCTTTCTGCCAAGCAGAGGCATGTGCCCAATTGACCCGCGAAGTAAAGAAGCTAAAGAAAAATGTCTTAGTTTATTCCGGTTATACTTTTGAAGAACTACAAAGGATGGGTGAAGAGGATCCTGAGGTAAAAAGCTTTTTGGGATTAACAGATATACTGATTGATGGGCGTTATGTTAAGGAACAACGGGATTTAAACTTAGCGTTTCGCGGTTCGGTCAACCAGAGAATAATTGATGTACCAAAGTCTTTAGTGTCGGGATATGCTGTAGTGCAAAAATAAAACTGTTAGGAACCAACAGTAGACTGTCCGGAAGAGGTATTTAAGTATTTGTATGAGCTCTTACTAAAAAGGATTGGCGCTAACCTGCTTTAATTCAAACAAGCGCTAATCCTTTTCTATTAGTACCTGAGCCCTTTTTCCAATCTTGCCAATGTTCCAGCTTCCCAAAATTAAATACCTTCCTTAGAGTAGGCTTTTTTCTAACAAACTGCTGTTGGAAGTCAACGGTTATTTTTCTCAAAAGTATGTGGTAAATTACTGTGCTACCGGTTTTGGGCTGGGAAAAATCTTACTAATCAAAAAAATTCAGACAAATAGATAAGTTTGGTTTGACAGAGGGGATTTATCGGGAGAACGGGCTGTGATATAATAAAACTTAATTTACCAGGTAGGCCGTAATAAACCTTGTTGCTATAGCTAGTGTAACAATAATAAACAGCGGCCAACTTCTCAAGCAGGTTTTTTTCTACTTAATGTCAAAACAATAGATGAAACGAGATGACACGGCGGAGATTAATTGGAGTGAAGAAAATTGAAAAGATTGGTCGTAAAATCGGAATTGTGTGTGGGATGCTTGCTGTGCCAAGAAGTATGTCCTGAGTCTTGGGGTAAAGAAAAAAACAGCAAAAAGAGTGCTATTAAAATAGAAGAAGATCCTGAAAAGGGTTATAAAATTGCCGTGTGCAATCAGTGCGGGATCTGTATAAAAATTTGTCCGGTACAGGCTCTTTATCGTGATCAGAATGGTATTGTGCGCGTTAAAAAGGATATTTGTGTCGGTTGTCTTATCTGCGTGGGGGAATGTCCCCATGAGACAATGTATTACCATGATGATTTTTCAGCGCCGTATAAGTGTGTGGTATGCGGATTGTGCACTGAAGAATGCCCGTCAGGAGCAATTACAGTTGAAGATTATTAAAATTATATAATATCAGTGGAGGGAAAATTGATGGATTTAGAAGGCTTAAAAGCTAAACATAAGCTTTTGGCCGAATATACATACCAGCTTGGTAAAATTGAAAAAGGGTATAACAACCGGACACTGTACATTAATATAGGAGACAACGTTATCAAGGAAAAACCGGTTACCCAAAAGATGAAAGATATTTTTGTGGGTGGGAAAGGCTTTGGACTGTGGTATTTATGGAATGCTGTCACGTCTCAAACCAAATGGGATGATCCGGAAAATGAGATTGTGATTGGAACAGGCCCAATTTGCGGGATTACCCAGTATCCGGGAGCGGGTAAATCCCTGGTGGTTACTCTATCCCCCCTAACCGGGATACCTATTGACAGTAATGTGGGTGGTTATTTTGGCCCGCTTCTTAAGTTTTCCGGTTTTGATACCTTGGAAATTCAAGGCAAAGCAGCTAAAGATATAATTATCGTAATTGATGGCAATAAAGGGACAGTTCGAATCGAAGAAGCGGCGGGAGAAGCAGTGGACAGCCACATCCTTGGTGAACAGCTCACGGAAATGTATGCGGAATCTGAGGAAGATAAAAGAAATGTTTCGGTGATTTCCGCCGGTTCTGCTGCAGAGCATACCTTAATCGGGTTATTGAATTTTACATTTTATGATGTCAGAAGAAAGGTTGTCCGTTTGAAGCAAGCTGGGCGCGGCGGCATCGGGACGGTTTTCCGAAATAAGAAAATTAAAGCAGTGGTTGTAAAGTTTACCGGGGTAAAAGGAAATTTAAACAATGTAGCGGACATATCCCTGATAAATAAGACCGGGGTCAGGATGCACAGGGAAGTTGCCCAGAATGATTGTAAACAAAACAGGATGAGAAAGATCGGCACCGCCAATATTATCGAAGTTATGGATCAATATGATCTCCTTCCGGTACATAACTATCAATTTGGTTCCCATCCTGATACAGCGAAAATTGCTTCTGATGTATTTATTGAAAAATACGTTACCCAGGGAATGCCGGATGGTTGCTGGTACGGATGTTCCTTGAGCTGCGCTAAAGCTGTCGATAACTTTGAATTAAAGACGGGTCCATACAAAGGCCAAAGGGTTTGTGTAGACGGCCCGGAATATGAAAATGCGGCCGGATTAGGGGCCAATACCGGGTGCTTTGATCCTGAACATATCCTTGAGGCCAATTTCTATTGTGACACCTATGGAATCGATACAATATCCACCGGGACCCTCACGGCATTTGTCATGGAGTGTTATGAAAGAGGTATTATTAATAAGGATATTACCGGCGGCCTGGAATTAAACTTTGGTAATTGTGCCGCTGCAATGGAATTAATTCATCAGATGGCCCGGGGGGAAGGGTTCGGTAAAATTGCCGGCCAGGGTGTGCGTAGAATGAAAAAGATTTTTGTTGAGCAGTACGGTGCCGACCCAGCCTTTTTGGAAGATATCGGAATGGAGCAAAAGGGTCTGGAATATTCAGAGTATCTGATGAAAGAATCTTTGGCCCAGCAGGGAGGGTACGGACTATGCAACAAAGGTCCCCAGCATGATGAAGCTTGGTTGATCTTCATGGATATGGTGAACAACCAGATTCCAACTTTTGAAGACAAAGCCGAGGCACTTCACTTTTTTCCCATGTTCCGGACCTGGTTTGGACTTTTGGGATTATGTAAGTTACCTTGGAATGATATAACTCCTCCGGATAATAAGTATACGGCCGAACCGACAAAGGTACCTGGTCACATTCAGAATTATATTGATATTTATGAAGGAGTTACCGGGGTTAAACATACTGAAGAAACGATAGTGCTCCAGTCGGAAAGAGTGTACAATTTCCAGAGAGTATTTATTTTAAGGATGGGTTCCGGTCAGCGGGTACACGACATGGTTCCATATCGCTCACTGGGGCCTGTCACGGTGGAAGAATATCAATCCAGGCAGGAAAGGTATGACCGGCAGCTAAAAGAAATGGTAGGATATGACCCGGAAGGAAAGACGACAGAAGAAAAGATCAAAGTATTAAGACGGTATCGTGAAAGTCAGTATGAAAAATTGGTTGATGCCGTTTACAAGAGAAGAGGGTGGAATGAAAATGGGATTCCTACTCTGGAAACACTAAAAAAACTGGAAATTGATTTTCCGGAAGTAATGGAAGTTGTGGAAAAGTATTTGTAAACTATTGAGTGAGGTTGACTATAATGATTAAGGTTAATGGATCCGATTTTCCTTGGGAAAAGGGACTAACAGTTGGGGAATTACTGAAAAAGAAAGAGTATAATTTTCACAGAATTGTGTTACACCTGAATGGCGGAATTGTTGAGGAAGAAGATTATGAAACTACCCTGATTAATGACGGTGATGATGTTCGAGCTCTGCACATTTTTGGTGGGGGTTAAATAGAAGGGGTTAGTATTGACGGGATTTAGCATTAATGGCTGAACCCCGTTTTTTTTAGTTAATAAAAAAAGTATTTGAATAAGGCAAATGTATGTTAAAATTCTTAAAAAAGACAAAAACATTTAAACAGAAAGATAGCTTCCAACTCAGAAAGAAAGGTGGTTTGGAAATGTCGATGAATGGGTCAAAAACGATGAAGCTTGATGCAGAGAACCTGATTATTCAGGTGGATAGAGGGATAATTCTTGGGGAACTGGACAGTTATGTACAGGCTAAAGGATTGATGTTTGCCCCTTATACACCTGATAAAAGGGATTTGACCATTGGGGAAATGTACACAAGTCAGATAGGTTCTTTAACCGGACAAAAATATGGATTGCCCAAATTTCATATCATGGGGTTGGAAGTTCTTTTAGCGGACGGAAAAATTTTAAAAACCGGTGGAAAGACAGTTAAAAATGTCACGGGATATGATTTGACCAGACTTTTTCTTAGCTCCAGAAATATGATTGGACTGCCGACCTCTTTTATCGTGAAATTACTGCCCAGGGAAGAAACCCGTGTGTTTTTTTTATTGAGTATGTCTGAAGCTGGTAAGCTTCAAATGCTCTTGAATAAAATGAGCCAGTATAAGCTTTTGCCGGCGATCGCTTGTTTCTGGAATGTTCCTCAAATGAAACCGATTAAAGTAATGTATGGTTTTACCGGGATAAAGGAAAAGGTGGAGCAGGATTTAAGAAATTTAGCGGAAATTGTTCAGGAAATAGATGTGGATATCTCCTTACTGGAAGGTAATGATTTGGAAAGAATTTGGGAGACCATTTCTCAGCTTAGAAAAAATTCTTCCTGGCTTGACTGTTTTAAAGTTTTACCGGAAAAGCTAGGGCGGTTGTTGGAAGCTTTTTATGGAAGTATCCCTATGGGGGTGTGGGGAAACCCGTTACAGGGGACAATTAATGTCATGCTTCCGGAGGATGCTGTCTGCGAGAATACCTATCAAGAACTGGCCAGAATCGTGCTAGAATTGGATGGTGCCACAAATTGGTATTATGATCGGCAGTATAATATGGAAAACCCGCTCTTTAAGATATTAGCCGACAGATTACAAAACACCTTTGAGGGGAGGGGAAACAGAGATGAGCAAAGGTCGGAAGGAAATTTGGGAAAATGAACTGGCCAAGTGTATTAAATGTGGGACATGCCGTAGTGTCTGCCAGGTTTTTCAGAGTGTAGATGACGAAAGCTATGTTGCCCGAGGTAAAATGCGGCTTGTGGATGCTTATTTAAATAATAAAATTAATTTAACTGACGGGCTGGCCCAAAGAATGTCTATGTGCCTGATGTGCAAAGCCTGTACCGCGTCCTGTCCCTCCGGAGTGAAAACCGATAGAGTTTTTCTGGAAGTGAGGAATGATTTGGCGGAAGAAAAAGGGCTTTCCAAGGTAAAGAGGATGGCGTTTACTTGGTTGAAGTACCGGAGTATTTTTGATTTCAGCCTGCGTTTCGGCTCGCGTTTTCAAGGAATAGTGTTTAAACAACTTCCGGACAGAAACGGCAAAATCCCCCGTTTCCCCATTCCTATTGCCGGATTTAACAAACGTAGGGTAATTCCGTCTTTGGCAACAAGACCTTTGCGAAATACTCTGCCGGAGATTGTAAAAGTAGAAGATAAGCCTCGGATGAGAATCGCTTTTTTTACCGGTTGTATGATGAATTATGTTTACCCTGAATCCGGGTTGGCACTGGTGGATGTTTTAAGGGCAAACGGCATCGAGGTAGTGATCCCCAAGAAACAGCAGTGCTGTGGAACTCCAATTTTTACTTCCGGTGATTTTAAGACCGGCCGACTGCTGGTAAAGCAGAATTTGACTGCTTTTTGTGATCTGGATGTTGATGCGATAGTTACCGGTTGTGCTTCCTGCGGGGTGGCCTGGAAGCATGAGTTTCAGACGATATTGGAGGAAAATGATGAGATGTTACCCGTGGCAAAAAAACTGGCGAAAAAATCTTATGACATCTCTGAGTTCTTGGCTAAAATTGAATTAAATCCTAATTTCGGTGGCGTGGAAAAAACCGTTACCTATCATGACCCATGCCATTTAAACAGGGGTCAGGGGATATTTAAAGAGCCAAGAGACTTAATTAGGGCAATTCCGGGGATTAAATTTGTCGAGATGCCCCACGCGGATAATTGCTGTGGATCCGGCGGGTCGTTCAACCTAAGCTATTATGAAGTCTCACGAGACATCAACAATAAAAAGGTAAAAAGTATTGGTGAAGTGAAGCCTGATCTTGTTTTAACCGGTTGTTCCGCCTGCCGAATGCATATTGAAGACGGGCTTTTTCAAAGCGGCTTGAATATTCCGGTCAGACACACGGTGGAGCTTTTAGCCGAAAGCTACCGGAAAGAGGGGGTGATTTAATGCTTGACCCGCAAATTATCCGGGAACTGAAGGGGCTTTTAGGCCGGGGTCGTGTCAAGACGGATATGGAATCTTTAATTGCTTATTCATATGACGGCACCTTTCAGGAAAGACTCCCCGATGTGGTGGTAAAAGCGTTTGATGTGTCTGAAGTTTCAAAGATCATGAAAATTGCCGGTGCTTACGGTGTCCCGGTTGTTCCCAGGGGGGCCGGGACAGGTTTATCCGGCGGGGTGGTGCCCTTAAAGGGCGGTATTGTTTTGGAGATGACGGCATTTAACAGGATTATAGAAATTAATACGAGAAACAAGTATGCTGTGGTAGAACCTGGTGTGTGCACTAATGATTTTGCTGAGGCTGTGGAAAAAGCAGGCCTCTTTTATCCGCCGGATCCGGCGAGCAGCAAAAGCTCCACCCTGGGCGGCAATGTGGCCGAATGTGCGGGCGGACCACGGGGAGTAAAATACGGAGTGACCAAGGATTATGTTATGGGCTTGGAGCTTGTCCTGCCGGATGGAGAAATCCTCAATGTGGGAAATCAGGTGGATGGAGAGACGGGCTGGTTTGATCTGCCCTTGCTTTTTACCGGATCAGAGGGCACTTTAGGAATTATCACCAAGATTATTTTTCGCCTGATGGATAAGCCTGAGCAAAAGCAGACTCTTTTAGCGAAATATGATCAGGTGGTTGATGCGGGAAAGACAGTGAGCAGTATCATCAAAAACGGTGTGATTCCTACAACCATGGAGATTATGGACCGGACGACGATTCAAGCGGTGGAAAATTTTCTCAAGATTGGACTGGATACAAAGAAAGATGCTTTTCTCCTTCTGGAAGTAGACGGCTCCAAATATGAAGTGACCAAGCAGTTGGAACAGGTCAAACAAATATGCTTAGAATGTGGTGCAGTTGAAGTGGAGACGGCATCTACCAAAGAAGAGTCAGACCGGCTCTGGAAAGCGAGAAGGTCGATTTCGGGTGCCTGCGGTAAAATCAACCCGACAAAAATTGGTGAAGATGCCACCGTACCACGTAGCAAAATTCCGGAAATGATTGTCCGGTTACGGGAGATTGCCGATAAATATCAGTTGAAGATGGTTATCTTCGGTCATGCCGGAGACGGGAATTTACATCCTAATATTCTTACGGATAAAAGAAACTCGGAAGCGATGGAGCGGGTGGAACAGGCTGTCGGTGAGCTGTTTAATGCTGCGCTAAGCCTAGGAGGTACCCTTTCAGGAGAACACGGAATCGGCTATATGAAAGCTCCTTTTTTAAAAATGGAGCTTGGGGAGATAGGTTATCAAACCTTGAAAAAGGTGAAAGAAGTTTTCGACCCTAAGGGAGTTTTAAACCCAGGGAAAATATTTTTATCCGATAGCTAACAGCCTATCCCCCTCTTCTTTTAAGAGGGAGATAAGAACTCTGTTTATAAATGAAGACAGGTTTTAGACTCAAAAGGTTGAGACACGGAACAGGCAAAATGAAGAATATGGGAAACCGGAGATTAAAACGCAAAAGTCGACGAATGATAAAGGGAACATTAGTTGTACCATTATTCGGCAGGTGATATAATAACCAGTAAGGTTTATGGAAAGGCTGGAAACACATGGGGTTTGTCCGAAAACAGGTGGATGATATCTTGCTTTTTACCATTCCGTCATTTACTAAAACAGGTTTGGTAAAACACGGTTTTACTTCCCGCCGAGGGGGAGTTAGTTCCGGCCATTACTCTTCTCTAAATTTGGCTTTTCATGTTGGTGATAACCCGGACTGTGTCCGGGAAAACCGGAATAAAGTTCTTTCGATATTTGGATATTCTCCGGACCGGTTGGTTGCCGGGGAACAGGTACATGGGAGCCAAGTTTATGTTGTTACTGCCAAGGATGCAGGTAAAGGCGGAACATCACTGGACACAGCCATAGCCGGTACTGATGCCCTGATTACCAACAACCCCGGAGTTCTATTGAGCTCCTATTATGCGGATTGTGTCCCCTTGTTTTTTTTAGATCCGGAGCATAAAGGGATTGGACTTGCTCATGCCGGTTGGAAAGGAACTGTCCAAGAAATCGGCGTACATACTCTGAAGGCCATGTCGGAAAACTTTGGCACCGATCCGGGCTGCTGTTTGGCCGCTGTTGGCCCTTCTATCGGGCCCTGCTGTTACCAAGTGGATAGCCATGTTTATCAGCGCTTTGCCGAAAGGTTTGATTACCATCAGAATTTTTTCAAAATAGAAGCGGAAGGCAAATGGAAACTCAATCTACAAAGAGCTAACTATGAACAACTGGTTAGGGCTGGTATCAGGTCGGAAAATATAACAGTAAGTTCTTTATGCACAGCTTGTTGTCAGGACATTTTTTTCTCTTACCGGAAAGACCAAGGGAAAACGGGGCGCCAGGCGTCATTGATTATGCTCGCAGGGGAGAGTTAATCATCATATGAATCAGTCTTTAGGACCAAGCATGCCCAGTTCCAAATGGGAACGGCGTAAGCGGATAAGACGCAGAAATACAAAGATATTGCTTATATTTGTGCTAATATTTTTTGGCTGGATTTTTTTTGATTCGGCAAAAAATGTGATAATTAAGCACATGATAAAATATGGTACCGCAGAAGTGGGTATTTTGGAGGAAAAAGTGCCGGCTAAGGCAGTGGTTATCAGAGAGGAAAGAGTAGTTACGGCACAAGCAACAGGCACTTTTATCCCTCAGGTTGCCGAATGGGAAAAGGTGGGCGTTGGGCAGGTTATTGGATATATCGCTACGGAAAAATCTTCGGCCAATGGGGATAAGGTAAAAATTCCTGTTAAAGCGCCAATACCCGGCCTGGTTTCATACAGCCCTGACGGATTGGAAGGGGTATTAACTGCTGATTTACTTTCCAATTTAGATACAGAAAGGCTTTCTCTTTTATTGGAGAAGAATCAGGGGATTGCTACCTCTGTTACTCAGGTTGAAAGCGGAAAGCCGGTTGTTAAAATTATAGATAATTTGGTTTATCCTTACCTTTATTTAAAGCTGTCTCCTGGTTCTTTAAAGGAGTTACCCAAGAAAGGTGATTCTCTTACAGTGAGTTTTTCCCCCAAAATAGAAAGACGCACTTTAGTATCTGATATAAAAACCGATGCATCCGGGATCTATTTAGTTTTGGAAATTTCCGACTTTGAAGATCTGGATTTAAAAACCAGATTTATTTCTTTAGACCTAGTGCCCTTATCATTTCAGGGAATTATTCTTCCCACGGAAGCTCTCATACAAAAAGAAAACCGGGATGGAGTTATCATCCCTAAGAAGGGTATTGCAAAATGGACAGAGGTGGAAGTAAAAGGGGTAATTAATGATCAGGCTATTGTGGACGGTTTGCATGTAGGGGACCAATATATTATTAACCCTACCCTAGTTAAGGAAGGACAACGTATCTTGTAAACCTTTTTTTAGAGGTAGGTTAGGTGCTTTGATGCCACAATAAAAAGCAGGAAAGCCCTTGTTTATCACGAATTCTTTTTGACTGGGGGGATGAACATGTCACAAATTGGAAAGGCAATTCAAGATATTAAAAAAAATATTCAAGAAGCACAGAAGAGTCCTTTTGCAGCCAAAGAGGTATTGCTTCTTGCTGTGACCAAAACGGTAGACCCGCTCCGGATAAATGAGGCGGTAGCCTGGGGAATTACAGCCGTTGGAGAGAATCGGGTGCAGGAGTTACAGAAGAAATTTGATCAAGTAGAGAAAAACGTGAAATGGCACTTAATTGGTCATCTGCAGACTAATAAAGTTAAATATATAATTGATAAAGTTGCGTTGATCCATTCATTAGACAGTGTATCCTTAGCCAAAGAAATAAATAAAAGGGCAGGGCAGATTGGACGGCGCATGCCGGTTTTAGTCCAAGTAAATGTAGCGGATGAAGAAACTAAATTTGGGATTGCCCCAGAGGAAACCATCGATTTTATTAAAGAAGTTTCCGTGATGCCCAATATACATATTCAAGGTTTGATGACTATTGGTCCTTTGGTATCGGAACCGGAAGAAGTTAGGCCAGTTTTTCGCCGCTTGCGCGAATTGAGGGATGAAGTGTCTTCTTATGATTTCCCCGGGGTTGATATGCATTATCTTTCTATGGGTATGACCAATGATTACCGGGTGGCGATCGAAGAAGGGGCCAATATCGTCCGGGTGGGCAGTGCTATTTTTGGTCAAAGAAGTGTTTGAAATCAAAGATAAAGCAGTATTGATATTATTTTAGGAAATTATGCCGAACGAACATGGTTTGGTAGTAACCGGCGGCAGATTTGAAAGGGGGAAAACAAATTGGGTAAACTAATGGACAAATTTTTAGGTGTAATTGGATTGGAAGTGGAAGAAGAAGAAGTAATGGAGGAGCATGATGTGCTGCCGGCAGGGAGGGACGACTTTAATCGGAACAAAAAAAATAATTTGGTAGGATTACCTACTCAAAGGCCGACGACAGTGATGCTGGTGAAAGCTAAGTCTTTTGATGAGGCAGAGTCTATTGCCAGGCAAATTAAAGAGCGCCGTTCTTTAATTGTAAATCTGGAAGAAGCGGATAAGGAAGAAGCCCAGCGTATGGTGGACTTTTTAAGTGGTACGGTTTTTGCCTTGGATGGTACGGTGCAAAAGGTAGCTTTTGGCACTTTTCTTTTTGCTACTTCAAATGTAGATGTAGTTGGGCGGATTTTGGAAGATGAAAAGGAGACACCCATTTCCAAATTAATGCCCTGGACAAAAAAATAAAGCGGAGGCTTTTACGTGATTAATGGAAAAATTGGCTTTATTGGCGCCGGCACACTAGGCGAAGCTATTATTTCCGGCCTGGAGAAAACCGGGCAGGTACTGATGGGGAATTTGTATGCAAGCGATGTCAACGAAGAGCGACTGCAGTATATAAAAGAAACATATCAGATCAATACTTGCCTGAGTAACCGGCAGTTGGTTCAGGAATGTGACATCATTCTTATTGCAATCAAACCTCAAACATTTGATGAGGCTCTTTCTGAGCTAAGAGAGTCGTTTTTGTCAAATAAACTGGTAATATCTGTTGTTGCCGGAGTTTCCGTTGCCAAACTTTATCAATATCTTCCCGACACAGTGAGTGTTGCACGGG
This sequence comes from Bacillota bacterium, assembly GCA_050945755.1. Lineage (GTDB taxonomy): Bacteria > Bacillota > Dehalobacteriia > Dehalobacteriales > Dehalobacteriaceae > JAQVXR01. Next base: position 31,691 of record JBMNTN010000007.1, read on the forward strand.
TGATGCCTAATACTCCTTGCCTTATCGGGAAAGGTGTTTCAGCAGTTACCTTTTCGAAAAATATAACAGATATCCATAGAGAATGGACGATGACAATTCTTGAGGCAGTGGGCAAAGTTCATGTGCTGCCGGAGCGATTAATGGATGCAGTGACCGGGTTATCTGGAAGCGGACCTGCTTATATATATTTAGTAATAGAAGCTTTGTCGGATGCCGGTGTGAGGGCAGGATTGCCCCGGGAACTGTCACTGGATTTAGCTGTACAGACAGTGATGGGTGCGGCCGCCATGGTAGAAACAACAAAAACACACCCGGCTGTTTTAAAAGATAAAGTTACTACACCTGCCGGGACAACGATATCTGGCCTCCATGTTTTAGAAAGAGCGGGAGTAAGAGTAGCTTTTATGGATGCTGTGATGGCAGCAGCCCAACGCTCTAAGGAACTTGGTTCGGATTAGGAGGAAAAAGATGACATTATTTTATTTTGTGCGTACAGCCTTTGAGGTATTAAATTGGCTGATTATTGCCAGAGTATTATTATCATGGATTAGGCATGACCCGTATCATCCGGTGATTCGGTTTATTTATGAGATAACGGAACCGGTACTGAAGCCTTTCAGGCGGTTGATTCCACCCAGACCGGGAATGCCTATTGACTGGTCGCCGATTATTGCCATCCTCGTTTTACAGTTTATTGAGCGCGCTGTATTAAGGCTATTACTGTAGGGCTGTGATTCATGTATATTGACAGGGAAAAACGCCTCGCGCATTTAAAAGACCCTGAAGTGCGCCAGGCCATGATTCGGCTTCTCGAACGTTGGGAAAGAGCCTTTCGCCACCGTGATGTGGAATTGACCGGTTTTTTTGATCCTTATTACATTCAAATCAGTTCGGATTTGCTTAAGGGCCTCCCTGAAATGTCTTTTTCCGTGAGTGGGGGTTATCATCAGGCGGAACGGGCGCGGATTGCTATCTATCCAGATTCTTTTGATGTTGTGGATTTTCAACTTGGGTTTATCCGTGTGCAAGGTAATTTTAAATTTCGACAGGTCACTTACAGGGACTATTTGGGTTCTCTCTTAGGGTTAGGTTTAACAAGGGAAAAATTTGTAGATATAATAGTACTGGAGGGCGGTTGCCAGTTAATAACAGACAAGGACATTGTTCACTATTTACTGGCTAACTGGATCAAGGTGAATCAGGTTCCTGTCCAGGCTATTGAGATTAGTCCCGAAGAACTGGTGCTTCCTCCAATGAATTATAAGGAAATAAAGGCAACAGTGGCTTCTCCCAGGCTGGATGCAGTTTTAGGCATTGGTTTCGGCTGCTCCCGCACTCGGACACTTCCTGATATTAAAGGAGGCAGGGTGCGGGTAAATTATAAAACCGTTAACGATCCGTCCTTTCGGCTGAAGACGGATGATCGCATTTCCTGGCAGGGGCGAGGTCGGTTGCAGGTAGGAGAATTAACAGGGCCCTCACAAAAAGGGAGACTTTTTATCAAGATTTTCCGGTTCGTTTAGACTTATGATTTGGGAGGTGAGGGGCTGTGTTTGATGTAAAGGATACAGGGGATGGAGTGATTTTTAAGATTAAGGTTCAGCCCCGGGCGGCGAAAAACGAATTGACAGGTCTGATTGGTGATGCGCTTAAACTGAGAATAACTGCCCCGCCAGTGGACGGAGCCGCCAATGAAGCTGTAATCAGGTATTTTGCCGATATTTTTCGGGTACCGAAGAAAGGAGTAACTGTTGTTTCAGGGCTGACATCCCGCCAAAAAACAATTAAGGTTATTGGGATTACCCCTGAAGAAGTCAAAAGGAAACTGCAGCTATAGTTGACTTTTTTCAATTACTGTATATATAATAATGGATAAAAAAGCATGTTAAAAGCGATGACTGGGATAAGTAGACAGGTAAGATTTCAGCGATTCCGGGATGGTGGGAGCCGGTTTTCAAACTGTCGAAATGATCACCCGGGAGCGGTGTTCTGAAATAGCAGTAAGTACACCCGGTTTTCGGCCGTTATCCGAGAAAGTGGCTTCTTATATTTATTTATACAAGATGCAAATAGGGTGGTACCGCGGATCCTTCCCGTCCCTAATCAGGATGGAAGGATTTTTTATATTTAGAAAGCAATATTAATATGTTAGCGCTGTTATAAGAAAGGAGAACAGATTTATGGATTATGCCAAAACCCTCAATTTACCCCAGACGGATTTTCCCATGCGGGGGAATCTGCCCCAGAGGGAACCGGAAATTTTAAAATTCTGGGAGGAGATTGATCTTTACAATAAGGTTCAGGAACGGACCAAGGGTAAGCCGAAATTCATTTTGCATGATGGACCTCCTTATGCCAATGGGGATATCCACCTGGGCCATACCTTAAATAAAGTTTTAAAGGATATGATCGTAAAATTTAAATCCATGGATGGCTTTGATGCGCCCTACATTCCCGGCTGGGACACTCATGGGCTTCCTATTGAACAACAAGCCATTAAGGACCTGGGATTAAAACGGGATAAGGTCAGCATAGTAGAGTTTCGTAAGAGATGTGCCGACTATGCTTTAAAATATGTAGACATCCAGAGGGAACAGTTTAAACGTCTTGGGGTCAGGGGAGATTGGGAGCACCCATATATCACGCTTACTCCTGATTATGAGGCGGTACAGGTTGGTGTCTTTGGGGAAATGGCCAAGAAAGGCTACATTTATAAAGGACTGAAGCCTGTTTATTGGTGTTCGGATTGTGAGACTGCTCTTGCTGAGGCAGAAGTGGAATATCATGATGCCAAATCTCCATCCATCTACGTAAAATTTCCGGTAAAAGATGGCAGAGGGGTACTGGACACTGAGACTAAAGTAGTTATCTGGACAACGACACCATGGACCATTCCTGCCAATGTGGCCATCTGCCTGCATCCGGATTTTATCTATGTTTTGGCGGAAGTAGACAGGGAAAAACTTCTGGTCGCCAAAGAATTATTAGATACATTTTTAAAAGAAGTAGACAAAGAAAATGCCACCGTCCTCAAAGAGTTTAAAGGTAGTGAGCTTGAATATATTACCTGCAGTCACCCTATTATGGATCGGGAATCACTGTTGATTTTAGGTGATCATGTCACACTAGAAGCCGGAACCGGCTGTGTGCACACTGCTCCTGGTCATGGTGCGGAGGACTTTGAGGTTGGTCGAAAATATAATCTGCCGGTTCTTTCCCCTCTTGACGACAAGGGAATTTTTACGGCAGAAGGCGCCCAATTCCAAGGTATGACAACGGACCAGGCCAATAAGGCGGTGGTACGGGAATTAGATGAAAAAGGTGCGCTGTTGAAATTGATAGCGATTAAACACCAGTACCCCCATTGTTGGAGATGCAAACACCCGATTCTTTTCCGGGCTACTGAGCAGTGGTTTGCTTCCATCGACGGTTTCCGTCAGCGCACATTGGAGGAAATAGACAAGGTACAATGGATTCCTGCTTGGGGCAGAGACCGGATTTGGAATATGATCCATGATCGCAATGATTGGTGTATCTCCCGTCAGCGTACTTGGGGCGTACCTATTCCCATTTTCTATTGCAAGGAATGTGGTCATGAAATTATTAATGATGACACGATTCACCATATTCAAGATCTCTTTAGAGAACACGGGTCACAGATTTGGTTTGCCAAAGAGGCAGGGGAACTGGTACCTCCAGGATTAAAATGTGATAAATGTGGGGGAACGGATTTCGCAAAAGAAAAAGATATCATGGATGTTTGGTTTGATTCCGGATCAAGTCATTTTGCTGTCATAGATATCCGCAGAGATCAGCATTGGCCGGCAGACCTTTACTTGGAAGGCAGTGACCAGCATCGAGGATGGTTTAATTCTTCTCTGTCTACATCAGTAGCTGTCCGGGATAAGGCCCCCTATAAGGCAGTACTGACTCATGGCTTTGTCGTTGATGAGCATGGAAGAAAAATGTCCAAATCCTTGGGGAATGTAGTTGACCCACTGAAAGTAATAGAAAAGATGGGTGCGGATGTGATGCGGCTTTGGGTTTCCTCCGCGGACTACCGGGGAGACTTGGCTAATTCACCGAGTATTATGAAACAGGTTTCTGAAGCATATCGGAAGATTCGCAACACAGCCCGTTTCTTGATTAGCAATATCTATGACTTTGATCCTTCCAAAGACCGGGCTGCCTATGAAGATATGAATGAATTGGATAAGTGGGCCCTGCATAAGCTGCAAAAGCTGATTGAACGGACGCTGAAAGCTTATCGGAATTATGAATTCCATACGGTTTACCATTCTATTCATAAATTCTGTGTGGTAGACATGAGCGCTTTTTATCTGGATATTGTCAAGGACCGGGTGTACACATCCCTCCCGGGAGATGCCGGAAGGCGGGCTGCTCAGACGGTAATGTATGATGTGATCCATGCCTTAGTGCGCTTGCTCACTCCGATTTTAGCATTTACTTCGGAAGAAATTTGGCGTTATCTTCCTAAAGAAGGTGATGCACCGGTCAGTGTCCAGATGACGGAGATGCCGGTGGTAGAAGAGAAATATATTAATGATCAACTGGAAGAAAAGTGGGATAGAATCCTTGATATCCGGGAGAAAGTCTCTAAGGAGCTGGAAATAGCCCGCCGGAATAAAACCATTGGTCATTCCCTAAATGCGGCAGTGGGCTTGTATCCTGGAGAGGAAGAACTCTATCAGTTTTTAAAACAGATGGAAAATGAACTTTCCACCATTTTTATTGTTTCCAGCGTTTCCCTGCATCAGGTGGGAGAGACTGTCCCTGAAAATGCCGAAAAGGCGGAGGACTTGTCTCTTGCCATTGGTGTAAATAGCGCACCGGGGGAAAAATGTGAACGGTGTTGGACCTACAGTGAAACGGTTGGCGAAGATGAAGAGCATCCCTCTTTGTGCAAACGCTGCCGGGAGGTTGTTCGAAATTTAGCATAAAAGAATTAACTGAATAATCCCACCGCATTTAGTTACAGGATTATTAGACTATCGATAAAGGTTATTGATAAAGGGCATTTAAGTTTTTACGCTCCACGGGCTTCGGGCAAGGAATTGTATGAGCTCGGTACTAAAAGGGATTGGCGCAAACTCGGCTTTTGCTCAAACAAGCGCCAATCCTTTTCTTTTAGTACCTGCGCTCTTTTTCCAATCTTGCTAACGTTCCGCTTTCAAAAACTTAAATACCCTTGGCACCTTTTCAACAAACTGATAATCCTGGAACATTTAGTTGCAGGATTATCTATTTTTTGTTAGAATTTTTTAGATTCCAATATTGGGAAGAGGGGTTTTTATGAAGGATAAAGTAATTGTTACAGTCGTGGGTAAAGATAAGGTGGGCATTATTGCAGCAGTGACAACGGCTCTGGCCAAAGCCCATGTGAATATTCTAGATATCAGCCAAACTATTATGCAGGGCTTTTTTACGATGATGATGATCTGTGATATGGCTGAGGCTAGTGTTGACCTTGCAACCCTGAAGGCATGTTTGGACAAAGAAGGGGAACGAATTGGCGTAAAAATAACGGTACAGCATGAAGAAGTATTTCAGTTTATGCACAGAATTTAATCTTAGATAGTTTTTAATTGGGTAAGGAGCTGAAAACGGATGCCATTAACAATTCATCCCAATGAGATTTTGGAAACGATACATATGGTGGAAATGGAGAACCTTGATGTTCGTACCATCACCATGGGAATAAATTTAAGAGATTGTGCCGACCCGGATGCGACAAAGGCTTGCAAAAAAATATATGATAAGATATATCGGATGGCAGAGAATTTAGTCAAAGTGGGAGCAAGCATCGAATCGGACTATGGGGTTCCCATTGTCAACAAGAGAATTTCTGTTACTCCGATTGCTTTGGTGGCGGAAAGCGCGGACACCGATGATTTTCAAGTGTATGCTGAAGTATTGGACCGGGTTGCCCGGGATGTGGGAGTAAACTTTATCGGTGGCTTTTCTGCTCTCGTGCATAAGGGAGCAACCAAAGGTGATATAAATCTAATTAAGGGGATTCCCCAGGCATTAGCAACTACAGAAAGGGTATGTTCATCTGTTAATATTGGGACCACAAAAGCCGGAATCAATATGGATGCCGTCTTGGAAATGGGTTACGTTATTAAAAAAACGGCAGAATTAACCAGGGACCAAGGTGGCCTAGGGTGTGCCAAGCTTGTTGTTTTCTGCAATGTGCCGGAAGACAATCCTTTTATGGCAGGTGCTTTTCATGGTATTGGGGAACCGGAAGCAGTGATAAATGTAGGAGTGAGCGGACCGGGAGTGGTTTTGCATGCTGTAAAAAAATACCCGGATGCTGATCTTGGTACTCTGGCGGAAGTTATTAAGAAAACAGCTTTTAAAGTAACTCGTATGGGTGAGTTAGTCGGCCGGGAAGCATCCCGGCGCTTGCATGTACCTTTTGGTATAGTCGATTTGTCTCTTGCTCCCACACCGGCAATTGGTGACAGTGTGGCAGATATCTTAGAAGCGATGGGCCTGGAAAAGTGCGGCACCCACGGGACCACTGCTGCTTTAGCCATGCTCAACGACGCAGTGAAAAAAGGTGGTTCTATGGCATCTTCTTATGTAGGAGGCTTAAGCGGTGCCTTTATTCCTGTCAGTGAAGACGCCGGCATGATCCGGGCAGTGGAGGCAAAGGCACTGTCCATTGAGAAGCTGGAGGCAATGACTTGTGTCTGCTCTGTTGGATTGGACATGATTACGATACCGGGTGATACCCCGGCGGAAACTATTGCAGCCATTATTGCGGATGAAGCAGCCATTGGTATGATCAACAATAAGACTACTGCTGTGCGGATTATTCCTGCTCCCGGGAAAAAAGAAGGGGACTATGTGGAATACGGCGGGCTCTTGGGAAAGGGTCCGGTGATGTCTGTCAACCCTTATAATTCCAATATTTTTGTGAAAAGAGGGGGTCGTATCCCGGCGCCGATCAATGCTTTGACAAACTAGTTGACAGCTTTCTTTATAATGTTATGATTTTAGTTTTTTTGCGCTGTTTTACTTAATGATAAAAAAGACTGAATTGCTTTATATAGATAAAAGATTTTTGAAAGACGCAGTCGTTATGACTGCGTCTTTTCATATATTTAAAAGCTCGGGGGAACATTAAATGCAGAATGGGGGATATTAAGTGATTAATAGCAAGGACACATTTGAGAAGAAAGTTGATGACTTGGCAATCTACCTGGAAAAAATGAAGTTAGCCCAATATGTGGAGCTGTTAAATAATCCTCCCCGGCTGATTTATCTAAATCTTATTTCCGGGATAGCCCGAGGTTTTGGGGTTGCTATCGGTTTTACGATCTTGGGAGCACTTGTTGTCTACTTTTTACGCTGGTTAGTGGTTTTAAACCTGCCGTTAGTTGGTGATTTTATTGCCGAACTGGTTCAATATGTCCAGGAAAGCAAGGGCCTCAGGCCTTGAAAATTAAATTGTCAATGGAGGAATATTTATGGATCAGGAAAAAATAAAAAGTTATCAGAAACGCCTGGAAAATCAGAAACAGGTTTTATCAGAGAGAATAGACGGATTGAACCAAGGACTGGACCAACCGATGCGGGAATCGATTGGGGAACTGTCTCTTTATGATAATCACCCAGCAGACATTGGGGATGAGCTGTTTGAAAGAGGAAAAGATTTATCGTTAAGGGACAGCGCTGTTTTAGAGCAGGCACAAGTCAAAAGAGCTTTGGAGAAAATTGATGAGGGCAATTACGGCATCTGTGACCGATGTAGCGGACCAATTAGTGAAGAGAGGCTTTCGGCGATGCCAAGTGCCAGCTTGTGTATTGACTGCAAAAAAGAAGAAGAAGTGCCGGACCACACTCCGAGGCCAATTGAAGAAGGAGTAATCCAGCCTCCTTATGGGGAACATTTTGATCAGAGGTATGATCGAAAATTCGGAGATGGCGATGTTGATCCTAAATTCGATGGTGAGGATGCTTGGCAGGCGGTAGCCCGTTACGGGACATCCAACACGCCCCAGGACATTCCCGGGCAGGCGGAAGAGGGTTACCCAGACATCTATAATGATGCTGATGAAGACATCGGTTATGTTCAGGACGTTGAAGCCATTCCCTATGTGAAAGATAAGAACGGCACTGCCTATGAGAAATAATGGCCTAGGTCTGAAAAGTCTTGTCCCCCAAGATTGTTCATGTTAAACTATACGAGAATTTGAAACAGTAGGAGAGGTAAAAATTGTTTTTTATGATTGTTTTTGCGGTACTTGTTGCCGACCAGGTGAGTAAATTTTTTATTCAGTCTAATATGGTTGAGCTCCAATCCGTGCCGATAATTCCCAATATCTTTCATATTACATATGTATTAAATCCCGGGGCGGCGTTTAGCCTCTTTGCTCACCGTACTACTTTTTTTATCATTGTTACCATAGTTGCGGTGATCTTGTCCGTCTACTTTTACTATAAATTTGGACGGAAAGAGTTTATCCTAGGCCTAGGAATTGCTCTCCAGTGCGGAGGAGCTGTCGGCAATCTGATTGACCGTCTTCGTATCGGAAAAGTGGTAGACTTTCTTGATTTTCGGGTTTGGCCGGTATTTAATATTGCAGATAGCTTTATCTGTATCGGAGTAGCGTTGATTTGCTGGCAGCTCTTAAAGCCCGAAAAAAAGAGCCCGCATCTTAGGGTGGAGGAAAAACAATGATGGATTCAGTCCAGGAAACGAATCTAATTGTGTCGGATTGGGAAGCGGGAAAAAGGCTGGATATATTTTTGGTCTCCCAGCTGCCTGAGCTTTCCCGGTCTCGAATCCAGAAGTTGATTAAAGATGGGGAGGCCCTTGTTAATGGTGCAATGGTTAAGCCCAATTATACAATTGAATTGGGAGATGAAATCAAAGTCTCTCTTCCTGAGCCAAAAGAACTGGAGGTAAAAGCGGAAGAAATTCCTGTTGAAATTATTTACGAAGACCATGACCTGATTGTTGTCAATAAACCCCAAGGCATGGTGGTGCATCCGGCAGCAGGAAACTGGCAAGGGACGCTTGTCAATGCTCTTCTTTATCACTGCCGAGATTTGTCCGGGATCAACGGCGTATTGCGTCCGGGAATAGTCCACCGGATTGATAAAGACACATCCGGACTGCTGGTCGTGGCCAAGAATGATTTTACCCATCTTAACTTGGCCGAACAGATTAAGGCACATACCATCACCCGGGTTTACCATGCGATTGTGCATGGTGTGATGGCAGAACCGGCCGGAATAATCGAAGCCCCGATTGGGCGCCACCCTGTTCAGCGGAAAAAGATGGCGGTAGTGCTGAAAAACGGAAAGCATGCAGTTACCCGCTATCATGTTTTGGAGCGGTTTCAAGGGTTTAGCTGGGTTGAGGTTAGATTAGAGACAGGACGGACCCACCAAATCCGTGTACATATGAGTTATTTAGGCTATCCGGTTGCCGGCGACCCGCTTTACGGGCCCCATAAAGAAAATTTAGGTCTAAAAGGACAGGCGCTGCATGCCCGGGTATTAGGCTTTCATCATCCCCGGACAGGAGAGTATTTGGAATTTACTGCCTCATTGCCAAAATATTTCGAGGAATTATTACAGAAATTGAGAAATTAATAGTTGACGAGAGGAAAAATTTTCGCTAAAATAGTAATAATAATAAAACAGCCTTTAAAGAAGCCCAGTGAGGTTCTGAAGGTGGACATATGTACTTAATGTGTCGTATTTTCAACCTGCTCACTGGCGAGCAGGTTTTTTAAATATTTGAGGTGATGTAAATGCCCATGGTAGAAAAGGCCCAGATTATGGACGAGGACGGGATGAGGCGGGCCTTAACGCGGATCGCCCACGAAATCATTGAAAAGAATAAAGGGGTGGATAATCTTTGCCTTGTGGGGATCCGGACGCGGGGGATTCCATTGGCGGAGCGTTTGGCAAAAAAGGTGCAGGAGATTGAAGGAAGAAACATTCCACTCGGAGTTATTGACATCACCCTATACCGAGATGATTTAACCACTCTTTCTTACCATCCGGTATTGCATCATACCGATTTACCAATTGACATTACCGGAAAAACTATTGTTCTTGTAGATGATGTGCTTTATACAGGGCGGACGACACGGGCGGCATTAGATGCTATTTTTGACATTGGACGCCCGGCCAGCATTCAGTTGGCGGTATTGGTAGACCGGGGACACCGAGAGTTGCCCATTAGGCCTGACTACGTAGGGAAAAATGTTCCCAGTTCACGTAAGGAAATTGTTGCCGTTCATGTTAGGGAGATTGACGGCGAAGACAAAGTAATCATAAATGAAAACACCGACGCAACACTTTAAATCAGTCCTGTGAGGCTGGTAAGGGCGGGGTCGGAAAGTTATGCCCTTACCGAAAACGGTAAGGTTTTTTTATTATCAATGACAAAAAACATTTGACATGGAGGGTAAAGCATGAACAGGAAAATTATCCAGATTGATGAAAGGATACCTTTTAGCCAGGCGTTCCCCTTAGCTTTGCAGCATGTTTTTGCCATGTTTGGCGCTACCGTTTTGGTTCCGTTTCTTACCGGGTTATCTCCTTCAGTCGCACTTTTAACGTCCGGAATCGGCACATTGATTTTTCACTTTTTCACAAAAGGAAAGGTACCGGCTTATCTTGGTTCCTCATTTGCTTTTATCGCTCCTTTGGCACTTTTCGTCACAGAAAAACATTCTATTGGGCAAGCCATGGGCGGTGCCATGATTGCCGGATTAGTTTATTTGATAATCTATTTAATCATCAAAGCTTTTGGTTCCGGATTCATTAATAAATATGTGCCCAGCGTAGTAGTAGGACCGGTGGTGATTATCATCGGATTGGCGCTGGCTAAAACAGCGGTTAGTGATATGGCGGCTACCAACTGGGTGGTGGCGACCTTCACGCTCGTATCGGCGATTCTTTTCAGTATTATAGGGAGAGGATTATTTAAGGTGATTCCTATTCTTCTCGGAATTATTTCAGGGTATATCTTCTCCATTATTGTACAGTATGCCGGCTGGTTGCCTAAAATACAGGAAATGGGACTTGCGGTAAAAGATCAACAGCTTATAGACTTATCCGGGATTGCTGCCGCACCATGGTTATCCAACCCTACAGCTGCCTATGCCCAGGATTTTGCTGGCCAGGTGTTTTCCTTCGCCTCATTTCATTTCCCTGTGCCGGAGTTTACGGCAGCAGCACTTTTGGCGATTGCTCCGATTGCCTTTGTGACCATTATTGAGGATTTAGGCCATATATTTGTCATCGGTAATGTCACAGAAAAAGATTTAATTAAAGATCCAGGCTTTGACAAGGTGCTTCTTGGGAACGGCTTGGCAACAGCTGTTGCCGCTTGTTTTGGCGGCCCGCCCAGTACCACTTACGGGGAAAACATCGGGGTACTGGCGATTACTAAAGTATATAGTTCCTGGGTAATCAGAATTGCGGCGGTTATTGCCATCTGTCTGAGCTTAATCGGCAAGCTGTCTGCCGCTCTCCAGAGTATTCCCACTTCCGTGATGGGCGGAATATGCATCCTGCTTTTCGGGATGATTGCAGCTGCCGGAATCAGGACGATGATTGAAGCTAAAACCGACATGTCATCTACCCGTAACCTAATTATTGTCGCGGTAATTTTAATACTTGGTGTTGGTACAGGCAAAGTAGGATATGCTACTTTAGCCGGTATTCTCTTAAATCTAATTTTGCCGAATGAGTCCTAATTGATGCTCCCCTATATGGGGAGCTTTTTCAAAGAAGGAGGTTATTATGTTTAAACGTAAGGATTTGCTGGGCCTTGCTGACTTAACTCCTGAGGAAATAACTTATATTTTGGACACAGCCAGGCCGATGAAGCAGATTATTCTGCGCGACATTAAGAAAGTACCAACCCTGCGGGGAAAATCTGTGGTTAATCTCTTTTACGAACCCAGTACCCGGACCCGGACATCTTTTGAACTTGCTGCTAAATATATGAGTGCGGACAGCGTGAACATTGCCACATCCACATCCAGTGTGGTAAAAGGGGAAAGTTTAACTGATACAGGTATCACTCTAACTTCCATGGGATGTGATATTGTTGTGATTCGCCACCGGGAGTCAGGTGCTCCAGCTTTTCTTGCCCGCAATATTCCCGCCCGGGTGATAAATGCCGGTGACGGGACTCATGAACATCCTACCCAGGGGCTGCTTGATCTTTTTACCATGCGGGAAAAGAAAGGGAACATCAAAGGGTTAACCGTGACTATTTTGGGGGATATTCTGTTTAGCCGGGTAGCCCGCTCTAATATCTGGGGTTTAACCAAGCTGGGAGCTAAAGTACGGGTCTGCGGCCCGGCAACGCTGATGCCCCGGCAGGCTCAGGAACTGGGAGTAGAGGTTTATCACAATATTGACGAAGCATTAAAAGATACCGATGTGGTAAATGTGCTGCGTATTCAGCTGGAACGACAGGACAAAGGATACTTTCCGACAATCAGAGAATATTCCCGGCTGTTTGGCTTAACCAAGGAGCGGCTAAAAAAGGCTAAGCCTGATGTCTTGGTACTTCATCCCGGTCCGATGAATCGGGGAATAGAAATCGCGCCGGAAGTGGCGGACGGGCTGCATTCAGCCATTAACGAGCAGGTGACCAACGGTGTCGCGGTGCGCATGGCGCTTTTGTATTTGCTGACAGGAGGAGGTGCAATTGGTGAAGCTGTTAATTAAAGGCGGCAGGGTGATTGATCCTAGCCAAGGGATTAACGAAATTGCCGACGTGTTGGTGGAAAACGGGATAATAATTCAGCTGGGTGCTGATATTTCACTTGAGGGAGCCGAAGTTTTTCTGGCCTCCGGGAAGTTGGTCTGCCCAGGATTTATTGATATGCATGTCCATTTAAGAGAGCCGGGGCTGGAGGCAAAAGAGACAATAGCCACGGGAACTAGAGCCGCTGCGGCCGGCGGGTTTACCTCAGTGGCCTGCATGCCGAATACTCTCCCGGTAGCGGATAACAGGGCAGTAATTAACTTTATTAAAAACCAAGCCCAAGCAGAAGGAGTGGTTAATGTTTGGCCGATCGGAGCGATTACCAAAGGTTCTGAAGGTAAAGAACTGGCGGAAATCGGAGATATGTTTCATTCCGGAGCCAAAGCTATCTCTGATGACGGTCACCCGGTGATGAACGGGGAAGTAATGCGTTGTGCTATGGATTATGCCAAAATGTTCAACCTGCCTGTTCTCTCCCATTGCGAAGACTTGAATCTTACTGCCGGAGGAAATATGAACGAGGGGCTAACGTCAGTTGTTTTGGGACTCCAAGGGATTCCGGCAGCAGCGGAAGAAGTAATGGTTGCCCGGGATATTATTCTTGCTCGGCTTACCGGATGCCGGCTTCATATTTGTCATGTCAGCACTGCCGGGTCAGTGGAATTGGTGCGGCAGGCGAAAAAAGAGGGGTTGCCTGTTACTGCCGAAGTAACTCCTCATCACCTTACATTAACGGAAAAAGCAGTGGAAGGTTATGATCAAAATACTAAAGTAAATCCTCCGCTTCGTTCGATAGAAGATGTTGCTGCCCTGAAGAAAGGTTTACAAGATGGTACTATTGATTGCATTGCCACAGATCACGCCCCCCATACGGTAGAAGAAAAAGCAGTGGAATATGGCTATGCCCCTTGCGGCATAGTAGGCTTAGAGACGGCTGTTCCCCTGGTATGGCAGGCACTAGTCAATGAAGGAGTGCTGACACCGGCACAATTGGTGCAGAAGTTCACTGTCAATCCGGCAGAGATACTTGGTTTGGACCGGGGAACCCTCATTCCGGGGAGACCTGCGGATCTGACAATTTTGGATGAGTCGGCGGAAAAAACAGTCGATATTAACAGCTTTTATTCTAAGGGTAAAAATAGCCCTTATCAAGGGTGGAAGCTTAAGTGTCTTCCTGTGGCAACAATCGTAGGAGGGAAAGTAATAATGGCCGATGGCAAACTGACAAAGACGATGGAGGAAAGAAGATGAAAGGTTTTTTAGTGCTGGAAGATGGCACTCTCTTTGAGGGGAAGGCTTTTGGGGCCAAAGGGTTAACTAGCGGAGAAGTGGTTTTCAACACCAGTATGACCGGCTACCAAGAAATTCTTACCGACCCGTCATATTGCGGCCAGATTGTGACAATGACTTATCCCTTGATTGGAAATTATGGTATTAATACAGAGGATATGGAATCGGCTGCTCCTCAGGTACGCGGTCTTGTGGTAAGGGAACTTTGTGACATCCCCAGCAACTGGCGGGCAACCGGCAACTTGGAAAGTTTTCTCAAAGAGCATAATATTATCGGTATTCAAGGCCTGGATACCCGGGCGCTTACCAGGAAACTGCGCAGTCAAGGGACAATGAGAGGGATACTCACCACTGAAGATATGGGAAAAGAAAAAATGGTTGAATTGGCAAAAAAGGTGCCGAGCCTTTCCCAACAGGATTTGGTCAGTCAAGTGACCACTAAAGTTCCTTACACAATTGAAGGAGATAAGTACCGGGTGGTGGTAATGGACTTTGGTGCCAAGCAAAGTATGATCAGGTTGTTGGGCAGCCTGGGTTATACAGTTACGGTTGTACCGGCTCAGACTAAGTCGGAAGAAATTGTTGCTTACCATCCAGATGGTTTGATTCTATCTGATGGTCCCGGAGATCCCAAAGAGGTAATGTATGCGGTAGAAACTATTAAAAAAATGCTGGGCAGGGTGCCCATTTTTGGTATCTGTCTAGGTCATCTTCTCTTAGGGCTGGCATTAGGCGGGGATACTTACAAATTGCCTTTTGGCCACCGGGGCGGAAATTATCCGGTGAAAGATTTATCCGGCGGACGGATTTATATTACATCTCAAAACCACGGTTTTGTTATTGATCCTAATTCATTAAATCCGGATCTTGTAGAAGTCTCTCATATCAACCTGAACGATAATACGGTAGAAGGGATTAAATGCAAAAAAATACCGGCATTTTCCGTACAGTATTATCCTGAAGCTTTTCCCGGTACTTCTGACAATAAGTCTCTGTTTGATGACTTTTTTAAGTTGATTCAGGAATTTAAAAAAGATATTTCATAAATAAGGGATACTGCAACAGGACTGAGAGAAAAAACAGGCGATTACTTATTCCGAAGGAGGTATTTTTTTGCCACGGAAAAAAGGTCTCAGAAAGGTGATGGTGATCGGGTCCGGCCCGATTATTATTGGACAAGCAGCGGAATTTGACTATGCCGGGACTCAGGCCTGCCGGGCACTGAAAGAAGAGGGTTTGGAGGTTGTTTTAGTAAACTCCAATCCGGCGACCATTATGACAGATGCAAATATTGCCGACCGGGTTTATATTGAACCGCTGACGCCGGAGTTTGTCGCTAGTATTATTAAAAAGGAAAAACCGGACGGGTTATTGCCCACATTAGGAGGGCAGGTGGGATTAAACATTGCTCTTAAGTTGGCTCAATCCGGAGTAATCGATGAGGAAGAAGTAGAACTTTTAGGTACTCCCCTTTCCTCCATTCAAAAAGCTGAAGACAGGGAAATGTTTAAAAGCATGATGGAGGAAATCGAGGAACCTGTACCGGAAAGCACCATCGTATCCACTGTGGAAGATGCGGTAGCTTTTGCCAACCAATTAGGCTATCCGGTAATTGTTCGGCCGGCCTATACCTTGGGCGGCACCGGCGGAGGTGTTGCTCATAACGCCCGAGAGTTGGCGGAAATCACTGCCCGGGGGCTGAAATACAGTATTATAAAACAGGCACTGATCGAAAAAAGTGTGGCAGGTTGGAAAGAAATTGAGTATGAAGTTATTCGCGATGCTAAGGACAATTGTCTTACCATTTGTAGTATGGAAAATATCGACCCGGTAGGAATCCATACCGGTGACAGCATTGTGGTTGCTCCTGCTCAGACCTTAACAGACCGGGAATATCAAATGCTTCGGACCGCTTCTTTGAAAATTATCCGCGCTTTGGGAATTGAAGGCGGTTGTAATATTCAGTTTGCTCTTGATCCAAAAAGTTTTCAGTATTATGTGATCGAAGTTAATCCCCGGGTAAGCCGGTCTTCTGCCCTGGCATCAAAAGCAACAGGTTATCCCATTGCCAAAGTAGCCAGTAAGATCGCAATCGGCTTGACGCTGGACGAAATTGAAAATGCTGTGACCCGCAAAACCTACGCCTGCTTTGAACCGACTATTGATTACGTAGTCTTAAAAATTCCTCGTTGGCCTTTTGATAAATTTTCCTTGGCGGATCGCCTGTTGGGTACTCAAATGAAGGCAACAGGAGAAGTCATGTCTATCGAGCGTAGTTTTGAAGCAGCCCTTTTAAAAGCAATTCGTTCTCTGGAATTAGGGCTGACCGGTTTAATCGTAGATGCCTACCGGGAATTTGATGATAACCAACTCAAACAGAAAATGAAAGAAGCAGATGACGAACGCCTCTTTGTTTTGGCGGAAGGTTTCCGCCGGGGATTTTCTCTAAATGAAATTGCGGCATTGACAAAGATTGACCGTTTTTTCCTGACGAAGATCCGAAATATTGTTGCCTTGGAAAAGGAGTTAAAGGAAAGGGAATTAACTCCCGCTATTCTGAAAAAAGCAAAAGAGACAGGTTTTGGTGATGGAGATATTGGCAAACTGACAGGCTTCACGGAGAATGAGATAAGAACTATGCGCAAAGCACATGGAATTAGTCCGGTATATAAGATGGTTGATACCTGCGCCGGGGAGTTTGAAGCAGTTACGCCTTATTACTATTCTTCATACGAAAAAGAAAACGAAGCCCTGCCGGATGATGGGCGCAAAATTGTTGTGCTTGGCGCCGGACCCATCCGGATTGGCCAGGGGATTGAGTTTGATTATTGCTCTGTTCATTCAGTTTGGGCATTAAAGGAAGAAGGCATTCAGTCAATTATTATCAATAATAATCCGGAAACAGTAAGTACGGATTTTGATACCTCCGACAGGTTGTATTTTGAACCGTTGGTAACGGAAGATGTCCTGAACATTCTGGAACTGGAAAAACCGGAAGGTGTAATTGTCCAGTTTGGCGGGCAAACAGCAATCAACTTGGCCGAACCATTGGCCCAGGCAGGTATTAAAATTTTGGGCACTTCAGTGGAAGATATTGACCGGGCGGAGGACAGAGACCGTTTTGACCATTTGCTGCTGGAAATGGGTATTCCGAAACCGGCGGGAAGAACTGCCGTGAGTGTTGAGGAAGCCTTGGCAATTGCCGGAGAAATCGGCTACCCGGTACTGGTGCGGCCTTCCTATGTTTTAGGCGGCCGGGCGATGGAGATTGTTTATAACAATGAAGATTTACTTGGATATATGTCATCTGCCGTTCAGGTTTCTAATCAGCACCCGGTGTTGGTAGACAAATATGTGATGGGCCGAGAAGTAGAAGTAGATGCTATTTGTGACGGCAAGGAAGTACTCATTCCCGGGATTATGGAACACATTGAACGAGCGGGAATTCATTCGGGAGACAGCATTGCTGTTTATCCCAGTCACTCCCTTCCTCCTTATGTGACGGAGCAGATCGTTGATTATACCACCCGTTTGGCTTTGGAACTTAAGGTGAAAGGATTAATCAATATTCAATTTGTTGTTCATGACAATCAAGTGTTTGTTCTGGAAGTAAATCCCCGTTCCAGCCGGACGGTGCCCTATTTAAGCAAGATTACCGGCATCCCAATGGTAAATATTGCCACAAAGGTTGCACTGGGGAAAACATTAAGAGACCAGGGTTACAAGGGGGGCTTGTCTGAACTGCCTTCTTATGTTGCCGTGAAGGTTCCGGTGTTTTCTTTTGCCAAACTATTAGAGGTAGATACTTCACTGGGACCGGAAATGAAGTCAACCGGCGAGGTAATGGGTGTGGACAAGAACTTTGCCAGAGCTTTGTATAAGGGAATGACAGCAGCCGGGGTAGATATTCCTTTGAAAGGGAAAATTCTCGCAACTATTGCCGACAAGGATAAAGAAGAAGCGATACCTCTACTCCGCGCTTTTCGAGATATTGGATTCAGCTTATGTGCTACATCAGGTACTGCTGCATCTTTGGAGAAAGCCGGACTCCCGGTTGAACGGGTAAACAAGCTGGCAGAAGGATCGCCTAATATTGTTGATTTGATCCGGGAGAATAAAATTCATTTTGTCATTAATACCTTAACCAAAGGGAAGCACCCGGAACGGGATGGTTTTAGGATCCGCCGGGCAGCTGTGGAAATAGGTATTCCCTGCATTACTTCGCTGGATACGGTGCGCGTGCTTCTCCATGTACTGCGTTCATTAACCAAGGGAGAAGACTTTCGCTTGATTCCTTTGCAGGACTATGTTATCAAGTAAGGGAGATAATTAGAATGCAGTTTCTGACAGAAATCATTGAAAACAAGCAAGTTGCTCCCGGTTATTATTTCATGAAAATATCAGTCCCGGAGGTGGCTTGCCGGGCGGTGCCGGGACAATTTCTCCATGTGAGGGTGAACAACGGGCTTTATCCTTTGCTGCGCAGGCCGCTTAGTTTGCATGAAATCAACCCGGACAAGGGCATTGTTGGCCTTCTTTTTCAAGTGAGAGGAGTAGGGACTGAGCTTTTGAGCCAAAAAAAAGCGGGCGAGAAGATCGATGTGATGGGGCCATTGGGCAAAGGTTTTAACTTGGATTTTCCCGGTGAGAAGGCGGTCCTGGTTGGAGGAGGTATCGGAATCGCCCCTCTTTATCCACTGGCAGACCGGTTAGTTGCGTCGGGGAAAAGGGTTACTGCTCTGATTGGCAATCGCTCCGCGGAATCTGTTTTAGCTGTGGACAAATTCACTGCCATTGGGTGCCAAGTTCAGGTTTCCACCAATGACGGGACCAAAGGCCTGAAAGGATATGTAACGGAACTTCTGGAAGAATATTTGATGAAAACGGCTGCGGATTATGTTTATGCCTGCGGCCCCGGACCGATGCTGGCTGAGATTGAAAAAAGCTGTGCCAAAAGGCAAATTCCCGGGCAGGTATCCTTGGAAGAGTATATGGGATGCGGTGTGGGGGCATGTTTGAGTTGCGCCTGTGAAAGAGAAGGGGTAGATGATCAAAAATACCTGAAGGTTTGTACAGACGGCCCCGTGTTTACCCTGGGGGAGGTGAAATTAAACCATGAAGCCTAACATGTCGGTGAATATTGCCGGGATGGTGATGAAGAATCCCGTTACTACAGCGTCAGGCACCTTTGGATTTGGCCGGGAATATGCACCCTACCTGGATTTGAACAAATTAGGAGCTATTACGGTAAAAGGAACTACCCTAGAACCCCGAGCAGGAAATCCGCCTCCCAGGTTGGTGGAGACACCGGCCGGGATCCTCAACGCCATCGGATTGGAAAACCCGGGAGTAGATGTTTTTATCAAGGATGCGTTGCCCTTTTTACGTCGGTATAATGTTCCGGTTATCGTCAATATTGCAGGAAATTCGGTCGAAGAGTATGGGGAGGTGGCAGCCCGTCTCGATCAGGTATCCGGAGTTTCCGCTCTAGAGGTGAATATATCCTGCCCTAATGTAAAAAGAGGAGGCTTGGCTTTTGGCACCGACTGTCGGGCGGCAGGGGAAGTAATTCATATCGTAAAATCACGTACGTCTTTACCGGTGATTGCCAAACTTTCTCCTAATGTTACCGATATCGTGGCGGTTGCCCAGGCGGTTAAAGATGCCGGTGCAGATGCTCTTTCCTTAATCAATACCCTCTTAGGCATGGCGATTGATATTGAGAGAAAAAAACCGGTATTGGCCAATACCTTCGGCGGCCTCTCCGGCCCGGCGATAAAACCGGTTGCGGTGCGGATGATTTGGCAGGTAAGCCAGGCTGTGGATTTACCTATCATTGGAATGGGAGGAGTCACTTCCTGGCGGGATGCCATAGAATTAATGCTTGCGGGAGCCAGCGCAGTAGCAATTGGGACTGCTAATTTTATTAATCCTCGTACCGTGATGGAAGTTATTGCGGGGATTGAAAATTACTTGGCGGAAAACGGGTTTAACGATATTAACGAGATTGTGGGTTTTGCATGGAAATGCTGAAATCAGTAAAACATTTTACATAATTTCTTTAACTTTAGGAGGATTAACACGGTGAAGGACAAACTAATCGTTGCCCTTGATGTGGCAGGAAGGAAGGAAGCCCTGAGCTTGGTGGAACAGCTTACCGGCGGTGTCGGTGCTTTTAAAATTGGTATGCAGTTATTTAACAGTGAAGGTCCCGGGATTGTCAAAGAGATTCAGGGACTGGGAGGGAAGGTTTTTATCGACCTAAAATTTCATGATATTCCCAATACTGTTGCTCAAGCGGCAAAAGTTATCACAGGTATGAATGCTTTTATGTTCAATGTTCATGCTTCCGGCGGCTTTGAAATGATGAAGGGGGTAGCTGAGGCAGCCAAAGAAACGGCGGAAAGACTGAGAATAAAAAAGCCGCTGGTCATCGGAGTCACTGTGTTAACCAGTATCAGTCAGGATGTTTTTGAACGGGAAGTAGGAATCGCTCGACCCATTGAGGAGCAGGTAACTGCCTGGGCGAAACTGGCTCAAAAGGCTGGCCTGGATGGGGTAGTGGCATCTCCCCGGGAGATTTTGCCACTGCGCAAAGCCTGCGGTCCGGACTTCTTGATTGTTACCCCGGGAGTGCGTCCTCTTTGGGCGGCAACTAACGATCAAAAGAGAGTAATGACTCCTAAGGAAGCTGTTCAGCAGGGGGCGGATTATCTGGTTGTGGGGAGGCCAATTACCGCTCATAAAAATCCCCGGGAAGCAGCAGCTAAAATTATTGAGGAAATGGAGGAGGCAGCAAATGCTTAGTCAAGATCAGGCTTTAGATTTATTTCGGAAGTCAGGGGCTCTTTTGGAAGGCCACTTTCTCCTTACTTCCGGTCGGCACAGTAATCGCTATGTCCAATGTGCCCAGGTTCTCCAATACCCGGAGTACACTTCTCTTCTTTGCCAAGAAATTGCGGACAGGTTCCGAGATGAAGGGATTGATATTGTCATCGGCCCGGCAATGGGGGGAATTTTGGTTGCCTATGAAGTATCCCGCCATTTAGGGATAAAAAATATGTTTGCCGAGCGGGAAAATGGGGTAATGACCTTGCGCAGAGGTTTTAGCATTGAACCGGGAGCAAAAGTTTTAGTGGTGGAGGATGTCATTACTACCGGAGGATCGGTGCGGGAAGTGGCAGAACTGATTGTTGCTCAAGGAGGTAAGGTTGCCGGAATCGGTGTGCTGGTGGATAGAAGCGGTGGTAAAGTTCAATTTGATGCCAAGTTGGAAGCGGTAATAAATATGGAAGTGCCTAGTTGGGTAGAGGAAGACTGCCCTTTGTGCGGGAAGGGAATTCCTGCAGTGAAACCGGGCAGTCGTAAGATAAAATAGAGTATACCCGCCCATTGTTTTTGGTACCTCAGTAAAAAAAGTGGTATAATATGTAGTATGTGATTCTTTTATGGATTTAGAATCCGGCTCATGTCTTTAACAGAACCGCTGAGAATTTTTATATTCAGCTGGTTTGGTTATTTCAAATAAAGGCGGATTGAGTGAGGGATGAGGCAAAAAAAGTTAATTCTTACGGTGGTGGATTCTCTCCAGCCTGCTGCTTTGGAAAAGTGTTTGGGACAGGGATTGGTTCCTGCTTTTGATTTTTTAGTCCAAAACGGCTTTTACCACCGGGATTGTGTATCCAGTTTTCCCACGATGACTCCAACTGCGGCGGCCGCTATTGCGACAGGGTGCGGGCCGGGAGAGCACTTGGTACCCGGGTTTGTCTGGTACGATCGGGAAAGAAAAGAGCATATTAACTACGGGGCAACTTTGGCGGCAATTTTGAAATTAGGTCCCTGTCAGGTGCTGGAGAACCTGCTTTACCGGCTGAACGATACTCATTTAGGAAAAAAAGTAAGCACAATTTATGAACAATTGGCAGCGCAAGGAATCACCTCTGCCTGCTATAATTTTTTTATTTATCGGGGCAACAAGGAGCAAGAAGTAGAAATACCTCTTTCATTAAAACTTTCCACCTTGTTTCAGCTGTCTCCCCATAAAATATTTGGACCTGATCAGCTGATTTTAGGGAAGTTAACCAAAAAAAAGGTGCTAACATCATGGTTTCAGAAAAGCCCCTTTCGAAGGCTAGGTGTGAATGATGTCTTTATTAGTGAGGCTGTGAAATGTGATGTGGAAAACGGCCGGCAGGCGGATTTTTCTTTGATTTATTTTCCTGACACTGATCATTATATTCACGTCCATAGTTCAGCAGGATATAAAAATAGCATAATCCGGGTAGACAGGCAGTTGCAGAAAGTTCTTAACAGTTTCTCCAGTTGGTCTCAAGCACTGGAGGAAAACGTTATTATGTTGTGCGGAGATCATGCCCAAAGTGATATCGGATCGAAAAATGAAGCACTGATTAACCTTGATCAAATTTTGGGTAATTTTTCCCGGATGGGGATGCGGGATCGCGAGGAAACCGGAAAGGAAATAGTAGTTTGCTGCAATGAACGGATGGCTGCCATAGAAATATTACATGACAACGAAACCGTCCGGGATCAGGTTATTGCTACTCTTTTGACCGATGAAAGAATTGAATTAATTATGTGGAAGGATCAGAGAAGGTATTATGTCCGACAAGGTGGCAATAAAAAAATGCTTTCATTTGCTCCCGGGGATGGTATTCGCGATAATTGGGGTGTCGCCTGGAACATTGACGGGGATATATCCGCCTTGAAAGGTAAGATAAAAAATGGGGTTTTTATTTCAAAGGATTTCCCTGATGCCCTCACCCGGATTAAGCAGGCTTTGGATTGTCGGACAGGCATGCGTGTTTTGCTTTCGGCTGTTCCGGGGTGTGAATTCTTAAGTGAAGCCGCACCGGTTCATCCCAACGGTGGAAGTCATGGTTCCATTAACCGGGTAGATTCATTGGTCCCGTTGATTATTTCCGGGTCCGATCAAGATCTTAATAAGCCACGCATATATGATCTCAAAGAATATATCTTAAACCATTTTAATCGATAAAAATGGTTTCAATAGCAGCAATACCGAGGTAAAACAGGGCGAAATATTAGCATTATTGTTTTGAAGGAATGTCTTCCGGTGTTACATAAATAGTTTTTTGTTCAAAGTAAATCACCATGCCCGGTTTTGCCCCAGCCGGTTTTTTCACTTGCCGGACCAAGGTGTAGTCCACCGGAACCTGAGAGGAATACCGGGCTTTACTGTAGAAAGCGGCAAGCTTTGCTGCTGTTTCAATTGTGGAAAAGGGGATGTCCGCACCCGGTTTTTTTCTGATAATCACATGGCTTCCGGGAATGTTTTTGGTATGAAGCCACATATCGTCTTTGCCGGCGGTCTTTAGGGTCAGTCGGTCGTTTTGTTTGTTGTTTTTGCCTACCAGGATCGTATAACCATCCGGGGTGACAAAAGAAAGGGGCGGTAAAACCGGTTCTGCCGATTTTTTTCGGGGTTGGTGTTTTTCTTTCAGATAGCCGGTTTCCGCAAGCTCTATGCGGATTTCATTCAAATCTGCCAAATTAACCGCCTGTTCCAAGGAAGCTAGCACTGATTCCAGGTAGGCCATTTCACTCCGGCCTTTTTTAATCTGTTCTTCAACTAATACTTTCGCTGATTTGGCTTTATTATATTTTTTAAAATAGACTTGGGCATTTTCTGCCGGTGTCAGGCGAGGGTCTAAAGGTACTTCCAGCTTTGTACCGGCCTGGTTAAAGTTCTCAAGCTCAGCTTTAACCATTCCCTTTTTAAGCAGATACATGTAGGCGGTAATCAGTTCCCCATAAACCCGGAATGTTTCGCCGTTATCTGTTTCCTTCTTTTTCTCTTCTTGCAAAGAGATTTTTTTAGTCAAACGATCTATTTCTTGCTTGATGACTTTTTCTAATTCCCGTTGCCGGGAAGAAAACAATTCTTGCTGTTCCCGTTGGCTATAGAAGAAATCCAAAGCTTGGGACATTTCAGGAAACTCTTGTAACTGAGAAGAGTCGTATTGAAAAAGCGGAACAAAGGAGAAGTCCCAAAGCTCTCTTTCGTTACCTGCAATTGTTGGCCGGTAAATGCCGGTTTTAATTCCCTCAATAATTTCCTGAAAGGCTTGCCAGCATTTGATAAAGTCATAGTCACCCATGGAGTCGATTGTTATGTTTTCCGGCAATTGGGCTCTTGTTACTACTTCCCGTGCCAGGAGTGGGGAAAATCCAGAAAAATTTTTTACCAATGCGTTGGAAAGCTTAGTTGATAAAGATGTGTCCAAAAGTTGGACGCGAAAATTATCCTCGTCAATTTCCAAGGGATTTTTTTTATTTTGGGAGGGAGGAGGAAGGTATGGCCGCCCCGGCAGCACTTCCCGGTGTCGGGATACTAAATGGGTATAGCGTCGGATGCCATCAAGGATTTCATTTTGTTTAGGATCAACAAGAATAATATTGCTATGCTTACCCATAATTTCTCCAATTAAGAACTTCTCGGATTTTTCCCCAATTTCATCAACAGCTTCTACCCGAATTTTCAAGACTCGTTCCAGGCCTTCCTGTTCAATACCAGTGATTCGTCCACCTTCCAGGTGTTTGCGTAATACCATACAAAAGAGAGGGGCTTTAAGTGGATTCTCTCTGGTTTCTTGACTTAGGTGAATTCTTCCGGTCACCGGATGAGCGGAGATTAAAAGTTGGAGATTGTCTTTTTCTTTGCGGATTCGGAGAACAATTAGATTTGGTTGGGGCTGGTAGATTTTCATGATCCGCCCGAAAATTATTTTTTTCTTTAATTCAGCAGCCACAGCAGCTAAAACAAAACCATCAAAAGGCATGGGGTTCCCTCCGTTTCAATGGTAGTATATCACAGGGCCGGAGGGGGCGTCCACAGGGTTAAAAACCCGGTGAGCAGGATATTTTATATGGATTAAAGGATTTTAAACACAGGAGTAGAAATAAGAAGTTTATGTAAATACTATCCTTAGAAAAAGATTCCAATTATAGGGTGTAGGTAGCTGGATGGCACAATGAAAGGAATGACCAAATATGGTAAGGAGTATGACCGGATACGGACGGGGAGAAGCGATTTCCAACAATAATTATATTACAGTGGAAGCTAAATCCGTTAATCACCGTTTTTTAGAAGTTGTTGTCCGTATGCCGAAACAACTTTTGCCTTTAGAGGAAAGGATAAAGAAGTTAGCCCAGGAAAAGGTGAACCGGGGGCGATTGGATATTTTTATTTCTCTTGAGGAAAACGAGGAGAAAAAACGCCTGGTAAAGGTTGACAAAGAACTTGGCCTGGCGTATTATAATGCCTTGAGAGAGTTGGCGGGCATCTGGGGAATTGCCGAAGATTTTGATCTTATGCACATGTCCTCCCTCCCGGGATTATTAACTTTGGAAAACGACGAAGAGGATTTAGAGGCACTTTGGCCGGGAGTTAATACGGCTTTAACTTCTGCTATGGATGCTCTGGTTGGCATGAGAACATTAGAAGGGGAAAAACTGGCTGAAGATTTACTAAAACGCAAAGAAAATATTGCCGCTTTTGTTAGCCTAATTGAAGAAAGAAGCCCATTGGTAGTTAGAGAGTATCAAGAAAGACTTACCCAGCGGATACAGGAACTACTGGGGGAAGTACAGATTGACGAAATCAGGTTAGCTAATGAAGTTGCATTTTTTGCCGACCGGGCTTCTATTACGGAAGAATTGGTACGTCTAAACAGCCATTTAGAGCAGATGAGCCAAATATTAAGACAAGATGACGTTGTTGGCCGAAAGCTGGATTTTTTAGGGCAGGAAATGAATAGAGAAATAAATACTATTGGTTCCAAGGCTAATGATTTAGCCATCGGCCGCTTGGTCGTTGAGGTAAAAAGCGAATTGGAAAAAGTACGGGAGCAAGTTCAAAACCTTGAGTAAATATTTTGGGGGTGGATTAAATGCCGGTTCCTCAACTTTCTGTTGACGAACGAAACAATGCATTGGCAAAAGCTCAGGAAATGCGCAGTAAGCGGATGGAAATGCGCAAGAAGCTGAAAAGCGGGGAAATCAGACTGGAGGAAGTTATTAACGACTTGGATAACGAAGTAGTAGCCCGCATGAGGGTAAAATACTTACTGGAGTCTCTACCCCAGATTGGCAAGATTACCGCGAAAAAAATTATGGAAGAGATTGGCATTGATGAGTCCCGTCGAGTACAGGGCCTGGGCAGCAGGCAAAAAGTTGATTTATTGGATAAATTGAGTTAGTTTAGGGGGACAATACATTGGGGATTAAGCTGATTAATATTGGTTTCGGCAACATTGTATCCGCTAACCGGATAATTGCCATTGTCAGCCCGGAATCAGCACCCATAAAACGGAATATTCAAGAAGCAAGAGACCGTGGTATGTTGATTGATGCTACATACGGGCGTCGAACGAGAGCTGTAATTATTACAGACAGTGATCATATTATTTTATCAGCGGTGCAACCGGAAACTGTAGCGCACCGGCTGGATACCAAAGACATAAATCATCAGGCAGAAGAATCGGAGGATTAAAGTGGTATTACTAGGAAATAAAGGGCTGCTGGTAGTCTTGTCCGGACCGTCCGGGGTCGGAAAGGGGACAGTATGCTCTTTTTTAAAGTCCGCAAATCCAGATATAAATTTATCAATATCAGCCACAACCAGAAAAGCAAGAGCGCAGGAACAGGATGGCGTAAATTATTATTTTCTTTCTAAAGAAGAGTTTAAGGAAAAGATAAACAGGGGAGAATTTTTGGAGTGGGCTGAAGTTTATGGTAATTTTTATGGTACACCGAAAGCAGCAGTTGAGGAGCAGCTTGACCAGGGTAAGGATGTCTTGTTGGAAATTGATATCCAGGGAGCCTGCAAGGTGAAGGAGACATATCCGGAAGGTATTTTTATTTTTCTTTTACCTCCATCCAAAGAGGAATTAACGAAACGAATATTAGGAAGGGCTGCCGACTCCGCTGATACTATCAAAAAACGCCTGTCCTGTTTAGATGAAGAGTTAGCCGCCATTGATAATTATCAATATATTGTGGTAAATGACCAGGTGGAAAAAGCAGCAGACAAAGTGACAGCTATTATCAAAGCTGAAAAGTGTCGAATATCCCGTAATAAAGATTTGTTGACAAATAGGAGGAGGAGTATGATTGATTAAACAGTCCCTGGATGAACTGATGAAAAAGGTTGATTCTAAATATACTTTGGTTGTAGTAAGTGCTAAGAGAGCACGAACTCTCACAGAAAACCAAACGGACCGGGATGAATTTAAAACATCTAACCCTGTATCTGTAGCATTAAAGGAAATTGTTGACGGCAAAGTTGAGTGGGAACGGACAAAGAGTGGCATAAAATAGCCGGAGGAGGAAAAATTATGCCTCGGGGTAAAGTAATTACAATGGGAATAACCGGTGGAATTGCTGCTTATAAGGCGGCTGATTTGGTTAGCCGGCTCACAAAAAAGGGTTATGAGGTACATGTGATTATGACAGCTTCTGCCCAAGAATTTATTACCCCTTTAACTTTTCGAACTTTATCTGCCAATCCGGTGGTTACTGATATGTTTGATCCATCGCCTGTGTGGAATGTACAGCATGTTTCCCTGGCAGAAAAATCAGATGCGATGATTATTGTTCCGGCTACCGCTAATATTATCGGCAAAATAGCCAATGGGCTGGCAGATGATATGTTGTCTACCACTGTTATGGCAGCTCGCTGTCCGGTTATTTTGGCGCCGGCGATGAACGTAAACATGTGGGAGAACCCGGTTGTCCAAAGTAATATTAAAAAATTAGAGGATTTGGGATACCTCCTGGTTGACCCCGGCGTCGGGAGGTTGGCATGTGGAACGGAAGGAAAAGGTCGCCTGGCGGATATTGATTGCATTGAACAGGCACTTATCTCGTTATTAGAAAAACCAAAAGATTTCTTGGGAAAAAAGGTTTTGGTAACTGCCGGCCCGACTCGGGAAGCTATAGATCCGGTCAGATTCCTTACTAATCATAGCACGGGAAAGATGGGTTATGAAATTGCCAGGGCGGCAAAAGAAAGAGGGGCGGAAGTATTTTTAGTATCCGGTCCCACCGATTTAGCTGACCCGCAAGGGGTGATTGTCGAAAGAGTGGTTTCCGCCCGGGAAATGTTTCGGACAGTTTTAGATAAATATGAACAGGTAGATATTGT
>JBMNTN010000008.1:0-53826 GCA_050945755.1 Bacillota bacterium
AATCACTGGAATAAAGAATAGTTGGCACCCATAAAGAAAGATAGATAACAAGGCCGTCAAACTGTCCGATCAATCACTGGAATAAAGAATAGTTGGCACGCAAAAGAAATGCCATACTATCCGGATGCACCTAAGGTCCGATCAATCACTGGAATAAAGAATAGTTGGCACTTGGAAAGAACGTACACATCTAATAGATTGGAGAGTGTCCGATCAATCACTGGAATAAAGAATAGTTGGCACTTTCTTCATTTGTGAAAGTTCGCCATCTTCGTTTCCGTCCGATCAATCACTGGAATAAAGAATAGTTGGCACTTTGCCAATTATTCTCTCCCTGGCTTTTGATTTTTGTCCGATCAATCACTGGAATAAAGAATAGTTGGCACGGCGTATAGGCGTTACATATACCCTCTATTTCTTTGTCCGATCAATCACTGGAATAAAGAATAGTTGGCACCCGATAGGCAGGCTCCCTTGAGAAACCTCTTTTTCCGTCCGATCAATCACTGGAATAAAGAATAGTTGGCACAGCAAGTTAACTGAGGATTGTGTTCGTGATGGTGAGCGTCCGATCAATCACTGGAATAAAGAATAGTTGGCACCATGGTATTCTTCTTGAAGTTTTTCAATATCAACTTTGTTTGTCCGATCAATCACTGGAATAAAGAATAGTTGGCACATACAAGCAGGTATTCAAATCCGGAGCTCTCGTCGGTCCGATCAATCACTGGAATAAAGAATAGTTGGCACGACGGAGCACTCGAAACAACCGCGCCGACGCTTGCGGTCCGATCAATCACTGGAATAAAGAATAGTTGGCACAATGAAGCAATATATTTTGCATACAGATAAACAGGTCCGATCAATCACTGGAATAAAGAATAGTTGGCACCGAAAAAGTTATTGAAGCTTGGAAATTGTCAAATCCGGTCCGATCAACAAAGTTGCCGGAAAGCTGGACATCTAAAGCTTCAATGACACTAATGCCACTGCGGAATTTGCGACTATAACTGTTTATCTTTACTGCTTTTAAGTAAGAGGCTGATAGGTAACCCAAAATTTTTTGTAGGGTTTTTTCCTGAAATGTCCCCATCTACTTTTCTTTGCTTCTAAGGCCCAGGTTGACAGTCTCCCTACGGGAGACTTAAAATGAGATTGTAATATCGTGGAAAGAAAGACTGCAGATATGGCCAATGATTAAAAATGGAAGTAAATAAAATCTGTCTTGATAATTAAATATTAAAATATAATTACTAAATTGTAGTTGGGGGATGATGATTTTTCATGAGCAGGGCATTTGTTAGCGAGAACGATGGCTGGCACCGATGTGTCAAATATATGGAGGATTGCATGATGGCGGATGAAAAAGGTAATTGCATTCTCGATCATTGCCGTCAGCACCCGGAAAAAGAGAAGAAAGAGAAAAACCCTTTACCGCAAGAAAAACAACCAAAATGATGCTGGATCTTATCTTGATTTTTACCATAAAATCGAGTAATCTTAGTTTAGGTTACGAAGGAGGTGTGTAAAGATGTGTATCTATGCCGGGTTGAAAATGGCAGCTGTTCGGATGATACCTGTCATTGATTTTGACTATCGAGATAAGTATGTCTATTTTAATAAAAATGAAAATCCGGGGAAGGCACATCTTTATTACTAACCTTTTATCATAACAATAAGTTGGTATGAAAAGACGGTGGCGTTCTCTATCGTCTTTTTTTGTGTCTTCCTTTCCCCAAAATGAAGAAAGGACGAATTATGAATACGAATTTACAAGACAATAATTCTTCATGGAAAAAGCAGATAGCCTTATTCTTAATCAGCCAAAATATATCGCTATTTGGTTCGTCTGTTGTTAGTTTTTCGATTATCTGGTATATTACCCTGCAAACCTCCTCAGGGAAATGGGTAATGCTCTTTACCATCTGCTCTTTATTGCCTCAGGTGCTCATTTCTCTTTGGGCCGGCGTCTGGGCGGATCGTTATAACCGCAAATACCTCATTATGTTGGCAGATGGTTTTATTGCTTTGGCTACACTGGGGCTGGCCATTGCTTTTTGGGTCGGATATGAAAAATTGGAACTCCTTTTGGTAATTTCCATTATCCGCTCCATCGGTGCCGGAATTCAGACTCCCGCTGTCAGTGCCTTGTTTCCCCAGATTGTTCCTATGGAAAAGCTGACAAGGGTGCAAGGAATCAGTCAAACGCTCAATTCTGTGTTAATGCTTCTTTCTCCCGCTGTAGGCGGGGTAGTGCTTGGATCGATGGGTATTTCCCGGGCTTTTATGCTGGATGTGATCACCGCTTCAATAGCGATTGCGGTTTTGAGCTTTATTCGGTGCGAAAAGATTTCCAGACCTACGGGAAACGCGTCTGTTATCGCCGAGTTACGTGAGGGGATTGCTTATACGCTTAACCATAGACTATTGAGGAGAGTTTTAATTTGTTTTGGGGTATCCTTTTTCCTCGTGACACCGGCGGCGGTGTTAACACCATTATTGGTGGAACGCAGCTTCGGTGGTGATGTTTGGCGGCTTACGGCCAATGAAGTGGTCTGGACGGTCGGCTCTTTGATCGGTGGGGCTTTTGTCTCCCTGCGCGGAGAATTTAAAGATAAAATTCGCACTGCTGCCATTTGTCTGGTGGCATTCGGCGTCACTTTTGCTTTATTGGGTGTCGCCCGTCATTTTACCATTTATTTAATAATTATGGGCACTGCCGGTTTCTTCATGCCGATTATCGCCACGGCTCAAACTGTATTGATTCAGGAGAGTGTGGAAGCTTCCATGATGGGACGGGTGTTTTCTTTGGTGCAAATTGTCACCGGGACCTCTATGCCGGTTGCAATTTTGCTTTTCGGGCCGCTTGCCGATATTGTATCCATCGAATCCATCTTGGTGGTAACAGGCATATTGCTCGCTGTGGTGGGTGTTTTGTATCAAACTACTAATAAGCAGGTTGTTTGAATTAGTTAGAGGATCTGCCTTTATATGGGAGAGAAAACTATATTATTGAGCATTTCTTTGAAATGAGGAATACTTTTTTCTTTGCCTAGAATTAAAGGTGTATTAACATACAATAAGAGTATAATTTAAGTAGGCAAATAGCTTATTGCGAAACGATAAAACACATGTTAAAATCGGTAAATATAAAGAGGATAGCCAAGTTGGTATCCTCTTTTTTTGAAATAATATTCAATTAATTGGTGAAGAAATTTGGTTTCGAACCATCTCCTTGTGACACACTGAAAATCTTACTTTGAAATAAAAACCGGACAATGTGCACGAGACAATACTTTATTGGTTACACTTCCTAAAACAAAACTAGATACGGCATTCAAGCCTCGACTTCCCATAACTATTACTTTTATTCCGTTTTGTTCTGCTTCTTGGCAAATGATATCAGCTGCATCGCCGCTTAAAGTTTTTGTAGTATACTTAACACCGGCTTCTTTAAATTTTGCTGCTCCCTGTGCAATAACTTTCTCGGCTTTTTCAGTAAGCTCTTTTTCTAAGTCAGATGCGGAAAAGACTACTCTACTCCTGGTATTAACGTTAGAAAATACATAAAGAATCTCTACTTCAGTGTCATCAATTTTTGCTAGTTTTATAGCGATATCAGCTGCTTTCAACGAATGTTCCGAACCGTCGATTGGAAGTAGAATTTTATCAAACATCCTCATCACTCCTTTGGGGGATTTATATCTTATAGTAATATATACCACCTGAACAAGTAATTTCCTTTATAATTTTTTGTAGTTTTTTACATTTTCATGTTTCATTAATTATAATGATGTTTCAAAAAATACTTCCATCCGGTGATCTGTTTGCGGGAGCAAAAAGGATCGGTTATGGCTGCTTTTTTATTTTGTGGGGAGCTTCTTAACCAATTCTTCACTTTTTGTAAATAAGCAAGTGCTTTTTCCGATTGTTCTATCTCATTTGCAATTTAATGTACATAAAAACATATTAACCCTACATCAGGGCTTGACTTTAATAATAAATAGCACATATAATCTAAACGTCGAACAATTGATATTCATTGAAGATTACAATATAAAAAGGTGGATTTTAATGGCTGAGAAACATAAAGGCGTAAAATACGCCACAAACTTTCGTGAACAGTTTACTTTTCGAGGTATGTTTATTGGGGCAATTGGTGCAATTATACTCACCATGAGTTCTATGTATGTTGCTCTAAAGTTGGGTGCTCTTCCTTGGCCGATTATTTTTGTCGCTCTCGTGTCTATGTGCTTTCTCAAAGTGTTAGGCAACACAAATATTAATGAGATCAATGTTACTCATACCGCTATGTCTGCCGGAGCAATGACCGCCGGAGGCTTAGCTTTTACTATTCCTGGCATTTATATGCTGGAACCGGAAGCAGACCTTAGTATGATCGTACTTTTTTTTGTGGTCTTAGGTGGTGTTATCCTGGGGCTGATTTTTACCGCACTGATCAGGAGACACTTTATTGTTGCTCAAAACCTGCCCTATCCCATGGGACAGGCTGCCGCAGAAACATTGATCGTTGGTGATGAGGGCGGGAAAAAATCCATTACTCTGTTTTCATCATTAGGCATTGCCGCACTGTTTACCGCTCTCAGAGACTGGTTTTTGGTAATACCGGGCACATTAATGAATTCTCGCTTACTTGCGCAAGGCGTAAGTGGCGGCATCTGGCTCTCGCCCATGCTCATTGCAGTTGGCTATATCATTGGCCCGCTGTTTATTGGTGTTTGGTTTCTTGGAGCCATTATCGGCGACTTTGGCATCATTCTGGGCGGCACAGCTTGGGGCTGGTGGGATGCAGAAACTGCTGCCGCCATCAAGAAGTCTCTGGGTATCGGCCTCATGGTTGGAACGGGAATCGGCATTATTATTAAAGGCATCATTCCCAAAGCAAAAGAAATATTTGGGCCGATGTTTAAAAGAGGGTCCGTTTCCGGTGGCCTGATCAATCTAAGATGGGCTCCGCCGATGATGGTCATCCTGGCTTTTATCTTTACCACAATTTGTCATATGGGTGTGGTAGCCAGTATTATTACCATTCTTGGTGTATGGCTCGCTACTTCCATGTCCGCTCAGGTTGTCGGGCAGTCGGGGATCAACCCCATGGAAGTATTCGGGATTATTATTCTCTTGGTAGCAAAAGCTGTTTCTAATCTGGGACATATGGAGGCATTCTTAGTTGCCGCTGTTGTCGCCATCGCTTGTGGTCTGGCCGGAGATATTATGAATGATTTTAAGGCCGGACACATATTAAACTCCGATCCCAAAGCACAATGGCTGGGGGAATGTATCGGCGGTTTAGTTGGTGCCGTTGTATCCGTAGGTGTTTTCTATGTGATTCTTAAGGCTTATGGACCCACTGCCTTTGGTGACCCTGATTTATTTATCGCCCCGCAAGCCGGCATGGTAGCAGCCATGGTCGGGGGCATTCCTCATCTTACATCATTCTGGATTGGCCTTGTGCTAGGCTGTCTCTTATATGTAGCCAACTTCCCGGTGATGACCTTGGGACTGGGTGTTTATCTGCCATTTTATTTATCTGCCACTGCTTTTCTGGGCGGGGTGTTGAAACTCATTGTCCAAAAAACTAATCCCGCATGGGATCGTGAAGGAGATGGCATGATAATTGCATCCGGCCTCTTGGGCGGAGAAGCTGTTGTCGGCGTAATCATTGCCTTGATCCAGGCAATACAGGGAATGAGTGCCTTATAATACATAGCAGTATGAAATTTTATATCAATTAATTGGCAGAACAGACGAAATAGGCTGTTCTGTTCATTTATTTATGAAAAATCCTTGTGGGGTTTTAAGTTAAAAGTCGCGTAATTATTTGCATTGATAATTTATATTCTCTGAGTGACCAAGGGAAGGTGGATACATATGAAGGAGATAAAAATTACAGATATTAAAAGTATTAAGGTTGGCCATGCCCAGGATTTAGTGGGAGGTTCCGGCTGTACGGTAATTATCTGTGAAAAAGGGGCGTGGGCAGGGGTTGATGTCAGAGGGGGCGCACCTGCTTCCAGGGAAACAGACCTCTTAAAGTCTGTCAATATGGTGGAAAAAATTCATGCGGTGATGCTCTCCGGCGGGAGCGCTTATGGCCTGGATGCCGCATCAGGTGCCATGGCGTATTTAGAAGAAAAAGGTGTGGGCTTTGATGTGGGTGTGGGAGTGGTTCCCATTGTCTGCGCAGCCTCTTTGTTCGATTTAATTGTCGGGGATCCTAAATTCAGGCCGGACAAGGAGATGGGCTATGAAGCCTGTAAAAATGCCGGGAACGGGCCGGTAGCGGAAGGGAACGTGGGCGCAGGGACCGGTGCTACCGTGGGAAAATTTCTTGGAACTGAATATATGATGAAAGGCGGACTGGGCACCTTCGCCCTGCAGGTAGGAGATTTGCAGGTGGGTGCAATAGTCGCTGTCAATACCCTCGGTGATGTGGTGGATGTGGATACCGGGAAAAGAATTGCCGGTCTGCTTAATGAGGACAAGACCAAACTTTCCAATACTGAAGAAATGATGTATGCCCAGTATGCCCATGATAAAAATATTTTCAGCGGCAACACCACTTTAGGATGTGTTGTAACTAACGCAAAGCTCACCAAAACCCAGGCAAATAAGATTGCATCCATCGCCCATAACGGGTTGGCAAGAGCGCTCAGACCGGTACACACCATGTCGGACGGAGATACCGTCTTTGCCATGGCGACCGGTGAGATTGAAGTGATGCCCGATGCCGTCGGTGCTCTTGCCGTGGAAGTTATGGCAAGAGCCATCAATCGTGCCGTGCGCACAGCCGAGCCAGCTTATGGCTTAAAAGCTGCCCGGGATTTTGAGTAACTTCTGCTTATTAAATAACCTCTTGACAAAAGAAAAGGTTAAGAATTATATTGTATATAAACATAATAAACTTAGTAGGAATTAAAGTGCCTTGGTGTTTTTAAATAAAAGTGAGGTGGTGTGGGATGCACATCTCAACTAAAGGAAGATACGGATTGAGAGCGATGCTCGATATATCATTAAACCATGGGAAAGATCCGATTACTTTAAATAATATTGCCCAACGGCAAGGTTTATCCGAAGGTTATCTGGAGCAGTTGATGATCCCTCTAAAGAGAAGCGGGTTGGTACGCAGTATGCGGGGAGCTCAAGGCGGATATATTCTGGCCAGAAAACCTTCTGATATTACTGTTGGTGAGATAATTCGTGCTTTAGAAGGTCCTATCTCTCCCGTAGCCTGTGTAAGCGAGGATTACCCGGAAGAGTGTGAACGTGCAGATTCTTGTGTCACTCGTATTGTTTGGGCAAAACTGCGGGATTCTGTGGCTGAAGTGCTTGATTCGTTTTCATTAGAGGATCTGGTGCAAGAATCAAATAAATACAGACTGCAATCTAAAGAATAATTTTTTGGGAATCACCCCGGGAAGGGGTTTTTTTCGGGAGTCTAACCCTAGTATAAAGGTAGGAATAATAGGGATATGAACAAGCCCTTTGATCTTGCGATAATCAAAGGCGGTTAATGAGAAATTACCAAAAAAATACTTTGAGGAGTTGAATCGAAATGAAAAGAATCTATCTGGATCACAGTGCGACAACCCCCCTGCACCCGGAAGTGATTTCTCTTATGTCGGAATTTATGCAGGAAACTTACGGAAACCCGTCCAGCCTTCATTCCTATGGACGGGAGGCAAAGAAATACGTGGACGAAGCACGGGGAAAAGTCGCAGCTTTGATTGGGGCAAAAGCCGATGAAATTTATTTTACCGGTGGGGGAACCGAATCCGATAATATTGCTGTTATTGGCTCCGCCCTAGCTCAGGCCAAAAAAGGAAAACACCTGATAACATCATCAGTTGAGCATCATGCTGTGCTGGACAGCTGCCGATATCTTTCAAAAAACGGCTACGACGTTACTTTTTTGCCGGTAGACCGATATGGTATGGTAGACCCTGATGATGTGCAGAAGGAGATTCGCAAGGATACTGTTTTAATTAGCATAATGCATGCTAACAACGAGAACGGAACCATTGAGCCGATCGAAGAAATCAGCCGTATTGCCAGGGAAGCGGGGGTTATTTTTCATACTGACTGTGTTCAATCGGTGGGGAAAATACCGGTTAATGTAGATGCCCTCGGTGCGGACCTGGTCACAATCTCCGGACACAAGATTTATGCCCCTAAAGGCATTGGTGCTCTCTATAAGAGAAAAGGGATTCAAGTTTCTCCCATCGTTCATGGCGGGGGACAGGAGAAAAAACTGCGTTCCGGGACGGAAAACACCCTGGGTATCGTCGGATTCGGCAAAGCTGCAGAAATTGCTGTCCGTGACTTTGATATGGAAAATGTCAGAATCAAAAATTTACGGGACAAATTGATCCAAGGAGTTTTGGATCGAATTCCCGAAGCCAGACTGAACGGGCATCCGGAAAAAAGACTGCCCCACAATGCCCACTTTAGTTTTTCTTATGTAGAAGGGGAATCACTGCTTTTAAGCCTGGACATGAAAGGAATTGCCGTATCTTCCGGGTCTGCTTGCAGTTCTCATTCCCTTCAACCTTCTCATGTTTTGGCCGCCACCGGGCTGCCTCATGAATTGATGCATGGTTCTCTGAGGATAACTTTAGGTAGGGAAAATACGGAAGAAGATATTGATTATGTCTTGGAAGTACTTCCTGAGGTTGTCAAGCGGTTTCGTGCTTTTTCTCCCCTGGCACGGAAACTATCCTAATAAGAATTAATCTAAAAGAGGTGATTTCATGTATAACCCAACTGTTATGGACCATTTTGAGAAACCCCGTAATGTCGGTGAAATTTCTGACGCCAGCGGTGTTGGTGAGGTGGGCAATATTACCTGCGGCGATATTTTGCGGGTCTATATTAAAATAGAAAACGGTATCTTGGAAGACGTAAAATATCTCACCTTCGGGTGCGGTGCTGCGGTGGCCAGCGGCAGCATGATGACTGAACTGGCAAAAGGAAAGACGGTGGAAGAAGCACTGCAATTGACTAATCGTGCTGTGGCAAACGCTTTAAATGGTCTTCCTCCCCAGAAAATGCATTGCTCCAATCTTGCTGCCGATGCACTGCATAAAGCGATTAAGGATTGGCAGGAGAAAAATAATAATTATCAGAATGGCAATTGAGCCATGTTGGTACAATCATTCGGACATTTGAAGGCAACCTTGCTCTTACGGAAGAAAGCAATAAACAGGATATAAGCAACACCATTGAATATTGTATAAAAACCAACGTCGAGGAAAAGTCGTTGATTCAATTAGGAGGTATCTTAATGCCTAAAATTGCTAAAAACCTTACTGATTTAATTGGGAACACACCTCTTTTAGAACTGACAAATTATACTAAAAACAACAACCTGGAGGCAACAATAATTGCCAAACTTGAATATTTCAATCCGGCAGGCAGCGTTAAAGACAGGATCGGTTACGCCATGATAAAAGACGCCGAGGAAAAAGGGCTGGTGAATAAGGATACCGTCATCATCGAGCCCACCAGCGGAAATACAGGCATTGCACTTGCCTTTGTGGCGGCAGCCAAAGGCTACAGACTGATCCTCACCATGCCCGAAACAATGAGCATGGAAAGAAGGAATCTCTTAAAAGCTCTTGGTGCTGAACTGGTGCTTACCCCAGGTCCGGACGGCATGAAAGGAGCGATTAAAAAAGCGGAGAAACTTGCCAAGGAAACTCCACATTCCTTTATCCCTCAACAGTTTCAAAACCACGCAAATCCGGTCATACACCGGCAGACCACTGCAGAAGAAATCTGGCAGGATACTGACGGTAAAGTAGATATTTTTATCAGCGCTGTTGGCACAGGCGGTACTGTAACAGGGGTTGGGGAAGCGTTAAAAAAGAAAAATCCCCAAATTAAAATTATTGCTGTGGAACCATACGATTCACCGGTCCTTTCCGGTGGAAGTCCCGGCCCCCATAAAATTCAAGGTATCGGGGCAGGTTTCATCCCTGACGTTTTGAATTTGGAAATTGTCGATGAAGTATTTAAAGTTAGAAATGAAGAAGCCTTTGAAACATCTCGGAAGCTCGCAAAATCCGAGGGACTGCTGGTGGGGATATCCTCAGGCGCCGCCGCTTTTGCCGCTACCGAGCTGGCAAAGAGGCCGGAGAATAAAGGGAAGGCTATTGTGGTTCTCCTCCCGGATACCGGTGAAAGATATCTGTCTACACCCTTATTTCAGGAAGGCTAGGCTAAATCCAACAATTAAAGAAGGAATATTATGGATACCAAAAGGACGTTGAAAAATTTCCGGTCAGAACTTGTGTCACTTACATTGTTTGGGCACAGCTACGGATTCTGTGGCTAAACATGGCGACAAAATCCGTTTGCCGGAAAAATATTTGCCCTGCGATCACCGCAAACAGTGCAGCTCAATGATTTGGGTACAGGGAGGGAGCTTTATGCGGGAACTGTCCGGGATTTATCTAGATAAATTAATTTTATCAATGAGTAAACTCTCATAAATATATTTAATTTTACAAGCCCATTTTCGCTATATATAATTTTAATAGAAGTAAATTAAATTGGATTTATGGGGGAGAAAAATGAATAAAAAATTAGTAAAAACACTATTGGCACTGTTTATCGTCTCGATTTTATCTGTCAGCCTTTTTGGTTGTGGTGGCCAGAATCAAGATTCTGCCCAGGATCAAGCAACTAAAGATGCAGCAGCTACAGAATTTAAATCGGAAATAAAGTTTTTTGGTTCTTCAACTCTAGCCCCGGTCATGTCCCAATTATCAACCGATTATAATGAGGCATACGGTACTTGGGATAAAGTTGACAGCACATTTGAAGCTAAAGATATCGCAATTTATGTTTCCGGTGGCGGGTCAAGTGCCGGTGTCAAATCCGTGATTGATGGAGTGAGCGACTTTGGGATGGTTTCCAGAGTAGTAAAGGATGAAGAAAAAGGAAAAATCAACGATTATCAGGAATATAAGCTGGGCATGGATGCTTTGACTATTTCTGTAAATCCCAATAATAAGCTGACTAAAATTAAGGACTCTTTAGCTTCCGAGGAGATTAAAAAGATCTTTGCCGGTGAATATAAAACCTGGAATGAGGTTGACCCTTCTTTGCCTAATAACGAAATCGTGGTAGTGACCAGAGATATTGGTGGTGGAGCCCACGAAGTATTTCAAAAAGCCATTATGGGTGAGACGGAAGTTCGGGCAGATGTGATTCAGGCACCTTCTATGGGCGCATTGGTCACAAAAATAATGGAAAACGAAAATGCTATTGGTTACGCTTCCTATGGCATGGTAAATCAAAATCAAGGCAATATTATTCCTTTTAAAGTGGATGGAATAGAACCCACGATGGAAAACATATTGAACGGAAGTTATAAAGTATCTCGTCCCTTAATCTTGATTAAAAGCGGAGAGTTAGCCCTGACAGAAAAAGCTTTTATGGATTATGTGTTATCGGATCAAGGGATGGCAGTAGTAGAAAATATGGGGTTTGTGCCCAATAAATAATAAATGAAATGTGATAATTCTCATATCAAAAATCAAATTCAGAGGGAAGCACCTCTGAATTTGATTTTTATCTCTTACAGTCAGTTCAACTAAATGGGGTGACTATCCTTGTATCGAAAAATTGAATATTTCTTTGCTTTTTTAAGTAAAATCATTACTTTCATTTCCGTATCAATGCTTTTTTTAGTGATTTTCTTTATTGCGAGAGAAAGTATAATTGTTTTTAAAGAAATAAATTTAGTGGAATTTGTCAGCGGCATAGACTGGAAACCTCTAGCAAAGGAACCTCGCGTTGGTATCCTACCCATGATTTTATCTACTATTTATGTTTCTATTCTAGCAGTTCTCATTGCTCTTCCTATTGGAATAGGCTGTGCCTTGGAGTTGGCGGTGCTGGGAAACAAGAAACTGAAAGAATTGTTTACCGCCATATTAGGGGTGTTGGCCGGGATACCTTCTGTGATTTACGGCTTTATCGGGCTTTTGGTGGTAGTAAAATTTCTTGAGAAAAATCTCTTTCTTGCTACAGGGGAATCAGTACTTGCCGGAGGAATTGTCCTGGCGGTAATGGTGCTGCCTTTTATCGTATCCACATCTTTGGAAACTATGGAAAAATCCTATCTTAAGTACAAAGAATCTTCTCTAGCCTTAGGTGTTTCTAAAAGTTATATGTTACGGGAACTAATTTTACCCAATGCCAAAGGGGCTATTTTAGCTTCCCTGGTTTTGGCCTTTGCTCGAGCGATGGGTGAAACCATGGCGGTGATGATGGTTATCGGCAATTCACCAATTATTCCTAGAATCATGGGGAAGGGGGAGACTATTCCCGCGCTGATTGCATTGGAGATTGGGACAGCGGAATTAGGCAGCTTACATTATCACGGGCTTTTTGCCGCCGGTTTTGTCCTGATGGTTTTCCTCATCTTTTTAAATGCCGTTTTTTATTTGATTAAGAAAAAAATTATGGTGTATCTCTAATCAAACGGGGAGGAAATTATGAAGTATTCGAATAGTTTTTTCCTGAAGGCCTGGATAGGCCTAAGTACCTTTATTTCTTTATCACTGCTCTTTTTCCTCACGGCCTATGTCTTTATTCATGCCGGGGGGACAATCAATTTAGATTTTATCCTCGATAAACCAGCGGGTTTCCCGGTGGGATCAGCCGGAGGGATTTGGCCTGCCGTCATCGGCAGCCTGCTTGTCACCCTAATTGCCGGTTTAGTTGCTACCTGCCTTGCTTTTTTTACGGCCATTTATGTTATTTTTTATTGTAAACAGGAAATGATCAAGCTCATCGTTAATCTCATTATTCAATGTATCGCCGGCATTCCGTCCATCGTATTGGGACTCTTCGGGTATGCCTTTTTAGTAATCAAATTAGGAATGGGCTTGTCCATCTTGGCATCGGGCATAACCCTAGCCATTATGATTTTCCCATTTATTGAAATCAGACTACAAAAGATTCTTCAGGAGACGAGCAAAGAGCTGCTGGAAACATCAGCTTCTTTGGGAGTAAATACATCTTATACCGTTATTAATTTGCTTTTGCCTATGTACAAGAAACAAATTATTTCTATTGTCACACTAGCCTCTGGATTTGCCATGGGAGCGGCAGCCCCGGTGATGCTCACCGGGTGTGTCATCAATGCACCGGTACCGAAATCCCTCTTTTCACCGTTTATGTCTTTGCCTTATCATCTTTATATATTAATTGGGGAAGGGATTTCCCTGGAGAATGCTTACAGCACTGCCTTTGTTTTAATGATCCTGGTTTTGCTGATGAATTTATTGGCATCAATACCAACTTTATTAGGATTGAGAGGAAAATAAATGAGGCATCATTTAGAAATAAAAGATTTAAGTGTATCTATTGATCATCACAAGATACTAAAAAATATTAATTTACCCATTCCGGAACATAAAATTTTAGCTGTGATCGGACCATCCGGATGTGGAAAAACCACCTTACTGAGGACCATGAATAAAATGGTGGAGGAAGAAAATGGGGCCAGGGTTTCCGGGGAAATATCACTTCTTGGGGATAACATTAATAAATTTTCTTTAGCGACCTTACGCACAAAGATTGGAATTGTTTTTCAGCAGCCGACGCCTTTTCCTATGTCAGTTTATAAAAACCTTTCCTATGCTCTAAAATATCACGGGATAAATAATAAAAAACACTTAGATCAAATTATCGAAGAAAAATTAAAGTTGTGTGGTTTGTATACCGAAGTTAAAGATAATTTGAAAATGTCAGCTTTAAAGCTTTCCGGGGGTCAGCAGCAACGACTTTGTATTGCTCGTACTTTATGCGTGGAACCGGAAATTATCTTAATGGATGAGCCCTGTTCTTCCCTGGATATCCATAATACCAAGCTGATTGAAGATCTATTGTTAGAGCTTAAGCAAAACTATACGATTGTAATCGTTACCCATAACCTGCAGCAGGCAAAAAGAATTGCGGACTATACTGCTTTTTTGCTGGAAGGCCGGTTAATCGAAATGAACGCAACCGAGAAGTTTTTTGCTACACCGGAAAAGGAAGAAACAAAACAGTATTTACAAGGGTTGTATGGATAATATTAAGCCGATGATATCCAAGATAAATAGAAGCCGTGGAAGAGAAATCCACGGCTGTGACCTTTGAAAATTAATACGGTGTTCTATTCAGCAGCTTCTGCATCTGCTTTGGTTCTATGAACTGTACCTCTTGGATGCTGAGGTGGTGCATAAATAGAGTATAATTTAATTGGAACATTGCCCGTATTGATTAAATTGTGCCATGTTCCGGCAGGTATCACGAATGCATAGTCATCATAGACTCTTCTTTCAAAATCCAACCTGTCTCGTCTGTCACCCATCCTGACAATTCCTTGGCCTTGTTCAATCCGGATGAATTGGTCTAGGTTGGGATGTATTTCTAAACCGATATCTTCCCCCACATTGATGCTCATTAAGGTAATCTGTAGATGATTTCCTGTCCACAAGGCGAGGCGAAAATTATTGTTTTGCTTGGCTGCCTCCTCAATATTAACTACAAACGGTTCCGGCCCATAATCCCTCAACGGAATATAACCATTAGGTGAAGAATTATATTGGTTATTATACTGGTTTGAAAAGTTAGCGTGATACATTGGTTTATTACACCAATAGGGATGGGGACACATCTTACCGGCAGGCATATTGTTTGGGTACATTGGTGTGTTAGCATAAAAAGGACATGAATACGGCCTATTGATTTTAGTCACATTGCTCATTCCTCTCAGAGAATTTTCCCTTTATTTTATGAGCTCTCTTTCAAAGATGTGATGCTATTTTTTTCTCGCTATTAAGAATATAATACCGGCGATGATCAGTGATGCGCCAAAAATTGGTCGAAATTGCCGGTACTCTCCCCAAGAGAAAGGAAATGCTTGAGGGGGAAGAATTAAAGTCGTATAATTTTTAGGAGGTGTTGGATATGTATGAGAAGGAAATTAAAAAGACCAAAAAAGTTCTTTTTATGATATATTTTATTATGTTGGCAATTATTGTGATGGTAGCTGCCAGTGTATTTTACTATAAATATCAACATACATTCACCACGGAAAAGTGGATTGAAGATCCCAAGAAGCGCGTCAATCTTGTAGATGATTTACTGGCAAAATATGATTTGGTTGGCATGACAGAAAAGGAAATAATAGCTTTATTAGGGACAGACAGTGGAGAAAATGCTTATTATCAGGACGATCATAATTTTGTCTATTATTTAGGTGATGAGCGAGGGCTCATCAGTATTGACAGCGAATGGCTTATTGTGAAATTTTCCCATGGTATTGTCTGTGAATTTGTCGTCAGCACAGATTAGCAGCAGACATCAAGTTTGGAAGAGATTACCCAAATCGTGTAGGGTATGGAAAACTCAATTGCAGCAGCCACTGGACCATGGGAAGGGGGGGTATCTTTTGCATCGGGAAACTTTATTTCAATGTCCAAACTGCGCGAAAGCCTTAATCAAAGGTGAGAAGCAGTATTTTTGTCCTAACGGGCATAGTTTTGATATTGCCAGAAAGGGATATGTCAACCTGCTCCTGCCCAGCCATACGGGATCGGGTAAACCTGGAGACACAAGGGAAATGCTTTTCAGCCGGAGAGAGTTCCTTGATAAAGGTTATTATGAGGCTTTCTCAAATAAATTGAATGATGTTGTGCTATCAACCCTCTCTATTGGAAAAGAGCGAGAAAAAGGAGTGAGTATTCTTGATGCCGGATGTGGTGCGGGATATTATATCTCGCGCCTGAAGGACAGGTTAAGAGATTTTTATCCTGATGATAGAATCAGTCTTTACGGCATTGATGTTGCCAAGCAGGCCATTCATTATGCTGCCGGACGGGACAAGGATATTTTTTTTGCGGTTGCCAGTAATTATCATGTGCCGATTTTAGAAGGAGCAATGGATTGTATTATGTGCATTTTTGCTCCCAGGGATGAACGGCAATTCAGACGGATCCTTAAACCATCGGGCCTGTTGATCGTTGCAGCTCCCGGGCCGTGGCATCTTTATAGCTTTAAACAAGTGTTGTATGAAAATCCCGATGTCATTGGGCAGCGGGGAAATGTCTACGAAGGGTTCAAGCTTTTGGAACAGAGTAATATACATTATGGTATTTTGTTAAAAAGCAAAGAGGATATTTTAAACCTTTTTATGATGACACCCTACAGCCGTCATGCGGAAAAGGGTATTTTAGAATATTTGAATGAATTTAGAACTGAGGTAGATATTAATATCTTTGTTTATCAGAAAACAGAGTGAGCTAGGGGACGTTTAAATGCAGTCTGCCCTGGAGTAATCGAAATTGAGACATTGTTTAATCATTAACAAAGTTAAAACGGATTA
This sequence comes from Bacillota bacterium, assembly GCA_050945755.1. Lineage (GTDB taxonomy): Bacteria > Bacillota > Dehalobacteriia > Dehalobacteriales > Dehalobacteriaceae > JAQVXR01. The sequence goes on from JBMNTN010000008.1 coordinate 16,409, forward strand.
ACCTCTGAATAATTTGTTAAAGATATTAAATCTATTTTATACTTAATAACGACAGGATAATTGAGTCTTAAAATATAACAGCCAAATAAAAACTCGAAGGGTAGCATATTTACTAATATTTTTGAGAATGATAGGAGCGGGAGAACCCCAAAAGGGTACCGAAGAAGCAAGCCTTAGCTTGTCAGGTTAAGTGTGAAACGTTCAGGTTACCGTACCACTCCATAACTCAACTCTGGAAATTCTTCAGATACCGAAGGAGCAGACTTGATAACAGTTAAACTCTCAGGTAAATGGGACAGAGGTGCGGCAGCTTAACTACTGCTGCACTATTTTTTTTAAAATTATATGTAAAGATAGGAAGGAAATATCCTTACTAATTCGAAAAATAACGGGAAGAACCATTGCAATTATTTTGCGATAGAAATATTATTTATTATAAAGGAGGGAAAAATGTGAAAAAAACACCGCTTTATGACAAACATATCGAACTAAAAGGAAAAGTAATTGATTTTGGAGGTTGGGCATTACCGGTAGAATATAGTGGGATTTTAGCGGAACATGAGGCCGTGCGCACTGAAGCCGGGCTCTTTGATGTCTCCCATATGGGTGAGGTCACTGTGAAAGGAAAGGATGCAGAAAAATACATTCAAAAATTGGTGACCAACGATATTTCTACCATGGCGGATGGACAGATATATTATTCTCCCATGTGCTACCCTAACGGAGGTGTGGTCGATGATTTGCTGGTATACAGACTGGGCAAAGACGATTACCTCCTCGTAATTAATGCCGCCAACACAGATAAAGATTACCAGTGGTTCCTTGATCACCTGGAAGGAGAGGTGAAAATAGCTAACGTATCCGATCAATATGCCCAGCTTGCGCTGCAGGGACCGAAAGCGGAAATGATTCTCCAAAAAATCACTGAGACAAACTTAAATGAAATTGGATTTTTCCACTTTAAAACTGGAGTTTGGTTTAAAGGATTTACTGCCCTCGTTTCCCGAACCGGGTATACGGGAGAGGACGGATTTGAAATTTACCTTGCCCCGGATGATGCTCCCATCCTTTGGGATCTGTTGTTAGAGGCGGGAAAAAGTGAAGGATTGATTCCTGCCGGGCTTGGAGCCAGAGACACTCTGCGTTTTGAAGCCGCACTTCCCTTATATGGACAGGAGATTTCTCAGGAGATTACACCCCTGGAGGCGGGACTGGGTTTCTTTGTCAAGCTGGACAAAGAAGACTTTATTGGCAAGGACGCTTTACTTAAACAAAAAGAAGAGGGCATCCCCAGAAAACTGGTAGGTTTTGAAATGGTTGATCGGGGGATTCCAAGAAGTCATTATGATGTCCGGGCGGAGGGTAAAGCCATTGGATTTGTAACTACTGGAAGTTTTTCCCCGACACTGAAGAAGAATATCGGTTTAGCTTTGATCGATGCAAAATATGCTCAAATTGGGGAAATAATAGAGATTGTCATCCGGGGTAAGAACCTCAAGGCCGCTATCATTAAGAAACCGTTTTATCAAAAAAAATATAAAAAATAAAATATAGGAGGATATAAAAAATGGAGATTGAAAAAGGGCTCAAATATACCGAAGACCATGAATGGGTAAGAGTAGAAGGTGATAAGGCATATATTGGAATCACCGACTATGCCCAAAGACATTTAGGAGACATTGTTTTTGTAGAATTGCCTGAAGTGGGTGATGAATTTACTGCCGGTGATACCCTTGGTGTCGTAGAGTCGGTGAAAGCAGCGTCAGACGTCTATACCCAGCTTTCCGGACAGGTTGTGGAGATTAATGAGGAACTTCTGGATAACCCGGGAGTGATTAATAAAGAGCCTTATGAAAGCTGGTTTGCCTGTATTGAATATACTGATGGATCCGAACTGGATGCGTTAATGGATGCAGAAGCATATAAAAAGTTCTGTACTGAGGAGGACTAAAAGTGTCTCAGTATATTTCTAATACCCGGACCCAGCAGGAGACCATGTTGCAGGAAATGGGACTTCAATCTATGGAGGACCTTTTTGCTGATATCCCCAAGGAAGTGAGACTCAAAGGAAATCTTAATCTGCCGGACCCTTTATCTGAACCGGAACTGGTTAGTTATATGAGAAGACTGGCGGAAAAAAATGATAATGTTAATGAGTTTTCCTGCTTTCTCGGGGCAGGTGCTTATGACCATTTTATTCCCAGTGCCATTGACCATCTCATTTCCCGGCAGGAATTTTATACTGCTTATACCCCTTACCAGCCGGAAATCAGCCAGGGTACACTACAGTCAATTTTTGAATACCAGACAATGATTTGTGAGCTCACCGGAATGGATGTGGCTAATGCCTCCATGTATGACGGGGCAAGTGCTTTGGCGGAAGCGGCGCTGATGGCATGTACAGCAGTTAAAAGAAATAAGGTGCTGGTTGCCCGAACAGTCCATCCTGAAAGCCGGGAGGTTATTAATACATATTGCAAGTTTAAAGGGATCGAAGTAGTTGAGTTTGGGTTCCGTGACGGACAGGTCGATCTTGAGGATCTGGAGGCCCGGATGTCTTCAGATACAGCAGCGGTAATTGTCCAGAACCCCAACTTTTTTGGTATAATTGAGTTGTTAAAAGAAGCAGGGGAGATTGCTCATCGTAATAAAGCATTGTTAATTGCCTGTGTCGACCCTATTTCCCTTGCCTTATTAAAATCCCCGGGTGAAGCAGGGGCCGATATTGTCGTTGGTGAGGGACAAAGTTTAGGGAATCCTTTGAATTACGGGGGCCCGTACCTAGGTTTCTTTGCCACCGGGAAAAAACTTATGCGAAAAATGCCTGGGCGGATTGTCGGGGAGACTGTTGATAATTTAGGCAGGCGGGGATATGTCCTCACTCTGCAAACCAGAGAGCAACACATTCGCCGGGAAAAAGCCACATCAAATATCTGCTCCAACCAAGCTCTCTGTGCTCTTGCCGCAACCATTTATCTTACCCTTCTGGGCAAAGAGGGTTTAAAAGAAGCAGCTGAGCTATCACTGCAAAAGGCACATTATACATATGAGCGGTTGATTAAGACCGGGAAGTTTACTTCGGTTTTTAACGCACCGTTTTTTAAAGAATTTGTGGTAAAGAGCCGGATACCTGTGGCTCAATTAAATAAAAAACTTTTTGAGTCAAAAATTATTGGCGGTTATGATTTGGCTAAATCTTATCCGGAAATCCCCGGTGGTTGGCTTATTGCCGTGACGGAAAAACGGACCAAAGAGGAGATTGATATCTTAGTAGGAAAGGCGGGGGAAATATAAGATGAAGGATACTGCTTTGATTTTTGAGATAAGCAAACCGGGCCGTAAGGCTTATTCCCTCCCGGACTGTGATGTACCAAAACAGAATGTGGAAGATTTAATTCCGAGGGAATACTTACGAGATAATGCTCCCGCGCTTCCTGAAGTAAGTGAGGTTGATGCTGTACGTCATTTTACTCGGCTTTCCCAGTTGAACCATGGTGTGGATTCAGGGTTTTATCCTTTGGGAAGCTGCACGATGAAATATAATCCAAAAGTAAATGAAGAATTGGCCCGGCTGGATGACTTCACCCAGATCCATCCCTACCAGGACGAAGCCACGGTGCAGGGTTCACTGGAATTGATGTATGCCATGGACAAAATGCTTTCTGAAATTACCGGAATGGAACGGGTCACTCTCCAACCGGCAGCAGGTGCCCATGGTGAAATGACTGGCCAGATGATTATCAAGGCTTACCATGAACACCGTGGTGAAACCCAGCGGACAAAAATGGTAGTCCCTGATGCTGCCCATGGTACCAACCCGGCTTCCGCCGTGATGGCAGGTTTTGACACGATTGAAGTAAAGTCGGATGCCCGGGGTGGTGTCGATATTGAAGCACTAAAGTCTGTAATGAGCAATGAAATTGCCGGTCTGATGCTAACCAATCCTAATACGTTAGGCCTATTTGACGAGAATATTAAAGAGATTGCAGAGATAGTGCATCAAGCCGGAGGACTCCTCTATTATGACGGGGCTAATATGAATGCCATTTTAGGCATTACCAGGCCTGGAGACATGGGGTTTGATGTAGTCCACCTGAACCTGCATAAAACCTTTAGTGCACCTCATGGAGGAGGGGGTCCGGGTTCCGGACCTGTCGGCGTAAAAAAAGAGCTGGTGCCTTTTTTGCCAAGACCATTGGTAGAATTTAAAGAGGGCAGTTATTACCTTGATTATGAGCGACCCCTTTCCATCGGTAAAGTTAAATCTTTCTATGGGAATTTTAATGTAGTGGTCAAAGCCTATGCCTATATTTTAAGTATGGGAGGAGACGGCCTGCGTCAAGCATCTGAAGGAGCCGTTTTAAATGCCAACTATATTGCCCATAAATTAAAAGACTTGTACCGACTGCCTTTTGACCGGGTTTGCAAACATGAGTGTGTTTTCTCCTGTCAAAATCAGAAAGACAAGGGAGTATCCACACTTGATATTGCCAAACGGCTTCTTGATTTTGGTTTTCATCCGCCCACAATTTATTTTCCGTTAATTGTTCATGAAGCTTTAATGGTCGAGCCGACCGAGTCGGAAAGCAAAGAGACTTTGGATGAGTTTATCGCTACACTGAGGCAGATCGCCCAAGAGGTTGATAGTGATCCCCAGCAAGTTTTAGAGGCTCCCCATAACACTCCGGTCGGTAGACTGGATGAAACTCTAGCGGCAAGAAAACCGGTTTTGCGCTGGGAGCCCAAAGGATAATCTTAAAATGGAAAGTAAAAATTGGGAAGTCCTCAGGGGCTTCCCAATTGGGTTAAGTATCTGCATAAAGTTTGGAGATGAGACATTGGAAAAGGATTTAATTGTCATCGGCGGAGGGCCCGGGGGTTATGTTGCCGCCATTAGGGCCGCCCAACTAGGCGCCAAAGTAGTTTTAATTGAAGAAGAAAAACTGGGGGGGACGTGCCTGAACAGGGGCTGCATCCCCACCAAAGCATTATTTAAGAATGCCCAGGTGATAAATACCATAAAAAGTGTTGACGAGTTTGGAATCAATACAGGCGATTTTTCCTTTGATATGAAACGGGCCCAGGAAAGAAAAAAGGATATCGTTGGGCAACTGAGAGGAGGAATTTGCCAACTCTTAAAGGCCAATGGTGTGGAATATATGCAAGGAAGAGGGCGGCTGATTGATGGTTGCTCGGTTGAGGTAGTTTCAACTGTAGGCGACAAAGAAACATTGGATGCCAAGAATATCCTAATTGCCACCGGATCTCTTCCTTCTATGCTGCCCATACCAGGGATGGAATTGCCCGGGGTGATGACCAGCAATGAAGTATTGGAATTGGACCGGGTACCGAAAAGCATGGTAATCATCGGGGGTGGAGTAGTTGGCATTGAGTTTGCCGGGATCTTCCATTCTTTTGGTACAAAAGTTACGGTGCTGGAGTATCTCCCTCGCATCCTTCCGATGATGGATGAGGAAATCGTGAAAAGGTTCACCATGCTTTTCAAGAGAAGAGGGATCAAAATTGAAACCGGTATTGAGGTAAAAGAAGTGTGTCGGGGAGAGGAAGGATTGGTGGTAAAGGCTCTCGGGAAAAAAGGTGAGGCCGAGTATTGGGGAGAAACGGTCCTGGTCTCAGCCGGAAGGTCCATTAATATTGATGGGTTGAACCTGGATGAAGCAGGGGTGAAGTATAATCGGAAAGGAATTCTTGTCGATGATAAATATCGCACATCTCTGCCGAGTGTTTATGCCATTGGAGATGTAATCGGCGGGCAAATGCTTGCCCATGTAGCATCAGAAGAAGGGATAGCTGCAGTGGAAAATATGTTGGGCAATAATGGCAGCATTAATGGCAGCATTAATCATGATGCGGTTCCCAGCTGTGTCTTTTCCTTCCCGGAAATTGCCGCCGTGGGATTGACGGAGCAGGAGGCCAAGAAAAAAAACATCCCTTATCTTGTTAGCAAGTTTCCCTTTGGTGCCAACGGTAAGGCGCTGACCATGGGCGAGAGTGATGGACTGGTAAAAGTGCTTGCTCAAGATACAGGGAAAATCATCGGAGTTCATATTCTCGGACCTCATGCCAGTGATCTGATTCATGAAGCAGCCCTTGCGGTGGAAAACGGTTTAACTGCTAATGATATTGGGAAAACGGTCCACGCTCACCCTACTCTGGGGGAAGCTTTCTTGGAAGCGGCATTAGGGATAAAGAATAAGGCCATTCATTTGGCACCCCCAAAAGTAAAATAATGAATTGGATAATATGAGAAAATTTATGGTTAATGGGGGAGGAAAAAATATGCGGGTTGCAGAGTTAAGGACAAAAATTGTCCGTTCAGATTCTTGTGATCCCTGGTTTAATTTGGCGTTAGAAGAATATTTAATGCAAAATGTTTTAGATCATGAAGTAATCCTCTACCTATGGCAGAATGACCGGACAGTTGTTATCGGCAGAAACCAAAATGCCTGGAAGGAATGTGCCTGGGAACAATTAGAAAAGAATGGGGGCAAGCTTGCTCGGAGACTCTCCGGCGGAGGGGCTGTCTATCATGACCTGGGAAATTTGAATTTCACTTTTTTAATGAGAAAAAGGCATTATGACCTGAAAAAGCAGCTGACGGTGATTTTAGATTCTCTGAAAAAATTTGATATTGATGCCCAAATTTCCGGAAGAAATGATCTCTTGATCGGGGATAGGAAATTTTCCGGTCATGCCTTTTGTTTTAGGGGACAAGCAGCTTATCATCACGGGACAATTTTAATTAACAGCGATGTGGATAAAATGGCCGACTATCTTCGGCCATCGAAAAGCAAAATAGCCTCAAAGGGTGTTGATTCAGTGAGGTCTCGGGTGGTTAATCTGGTTGAATTGAACCCCTCTCTCAGCATTCCTGCCGTAATGGACAGTTTGGCAGAGTCATTTGGCATCGTTTATGGAAGACCCCGGGAACATCTAACCTTTGATGAAAATAAAATTGACCTTTCATCTGCCTATCAAAAGTATTCCTCTTGGGAATGGAGGTTTGGGGAAAGTCCTCAATTTGATATCTCCTTTTCAGAACGTTTCAGCTGGGGAGAAATTGAAATTGGCCTGCGACTGAAAAAAGGCCGGGTTGAATCCTGCACGGTGTTTTCCGACGCTATGGATGAAAAGCTGATCAGAAGGATTCCCCCGGTTTTGCAGGGTGTCCCATTTAGCCCAGAGAGCATCAGCCAAGCCATTCAGACACTGCATTCACATCATAAAGAGGGAAATGAAATCATTGATGACATTTTCCAATGGATAAAAGGGGCGGTTCTCTGACTTCCCCCGGCTAAATTTGAACAGGCGAAAGGAAGGTAAGCAAAATGAAAAATATAATAAAAACCGGAGTTCTTGTCGCACTGATATTTCTGATCATATCATGTCCGGTTCTGGCAAAAGAAAATGATATTCAAGTAAAGGTCAATCGGTTTGGCGAGTGGGGTGAAATTTTACAAGATAATATCGAATTTGGGAACAAGGATAAACCTCGGGTTGAGCAGGGAAGAGTCTTGATCCCGCTAAGAAAAATATCTGAGTACTTTGGCTATACCGTAAATTATAATGAAAAAACAAAGAAAATTGATTTGGCAGACAGCTATGGAAAGAAGATGGAAATTACTGTATCAGCAAAAAAGGCGCTGGTTAATAATAAGACGATAGAGTTGGATGTACCTACAAAAATTATCAACCAGGTAACCTTTGTTCCGCTGCGCTTTATCAGTGAAAATTTTGACCAGGCCGTGCAGTGGGACCCGGCCACACGCACTGTGATTATAGATAATTTTACACTTTCTACGCCTGAGTATCTTTTCAATCAAAAAACTTTGGAATTAAGTAAGCGGGATGAATCGGCCCAAGGAAAGCATACGGTGCTGGGGAAGATCGACATGGCTGTAGATTGGGTCTATATGAATGTAACAAAGACCAAAAACGGCAATGATATCATTGTCATCAATAATAATTTTGGTGCGCCCCATTTATACTACGATATTTTCACAATCTATGTTTCGGAAAACCAAATTATCGATCAAAGTGAAGTAGGAACTTTATTTCCCGGGAAAGCAGTGATCAGCCCGGATGGGGAAAAGGTTGTGATTGGCGATGGGAAAACAGCCCGGGTTTATGATGACAAGACGAAAAAGCTGCTTACTGAATATGATCTCCTTGCTCTTTTTGCCGCAGAAAAAGATCCAAACCCAATTAGCCATTGGGAAACGGCTTATGCGATTTTAGGTTTTGGAGATAACTATATATTGGTAAGAGATACATTTAAAATGTTGACCAAAATAGTCTACTTAGATACCAAAGAAATTGTCAATATCTATGAAATACTTCTCTCAAGAGAAGAGCAGGAAGAGGCGTTAAAAGATGCCGGCCCCTTTGGGAGTGGAGATCGGTTAACATTTGTTAAAGAAAATGATGGCAAGTTAATTTTTGATAAATCCTATTATGAAATGCCGTATGTCAAGACAAAGAAAGTTGAATATGTGATAGGTTCAACTACGCAAAGCAAAAGTCCAGCTAACTAAAGTCAAGTAGTTTTTAATTAGTGAGAAGCAAAGGGATGGTTCTGCTTGCTTCCTCCAATGAGGTGCGCAAAATTTTAAACAAAAAGTCAATAAATAGGTCTTGTTTAGATCTGTGTCTCATATATATAATACTAATAAGTTGATGAAAAGTTGATGCCATGAAGGCATCTGTCATCGAGTCCATTGGAAAAAGGATAGTTATAATATCGAACCATGAAGGTTCGTTTCTTGAAGAACAAAGTTTTAGCGTAGTTTTTATTTTGTCCGGAAGCGGGTAAATAATTATTAATAAACTAATTAATATTAACCATGGAGGTTAATGACTGGAATGGATCCCAGTATTCCTCCATGGTTTTTTTCGTTTTCAGTTTCCGGTTCCCTTGGGATAACCTGTAAAAAATAATCTATGATTAGTAAAAGTATTAAATAAGAGGAACGTAATGGAAACAAAATTTTCAAGTTTCAAACTCAGAAAGGTATTTGACAAAGACGATCCACATATGCCGATCATTATTGTTTTATTAATAATTGTGGCGGTGATATCGATTATTTTGGCAATTGGTCTTGGACCGGTCAGCATCGCTCCCGGTACTGTGGCACAAATCGTCGGCAGCAGAATCCCTTTTCTGGAAAATCATATTTTACCCACCTGGACTAATGTGGAAGAAAATATTGTTTGGGGACTACGTTTTCCCAGAGTTTTACTAGGAATGATCGTGGGCGCATCCCTGTCTATGACTGGTGTGGCAATGCAAGCACTAGTCAGAAACCATCTTGCCGATCCTTTTATATTAGGAGTTTCCTCTGGTGCAGCTGCCACAGCAACCCTGGGCATGCTGTTTGGGGCCTTTTCCTTTTTGGGTGCTTATTCATTATCTATCAGTGCCTTTCTCGGTGCGGCCATTAGCATTATCCTGGTTTATACCATTTCCCGGGTTCGGGGACGAATTAATATCACACAGTTGCTGTTGTCAGGAGTAGCACTTTCCATGATGATGGATGCTATCACCCGGATTATCACCTTGAGCGCTCCTAATGCCTTAGGTTTACACAACGTGACCTTTTGGTTGTCGGGGAGTTTGGCAGGGACAAAGTGGGGCTATTTAACCCTCCCATTTGTGGTAATCATTATTTGTATGGCGATTCTATTAGTCAATCACCGTGCCTTAAATGCTCTTTTGCTGGGTGATGAGACGGCCGGAACCCTAGGCTTTAATGTAGGCCGATTACAAAAAATGCTGGTTTTGGTGTCATCGCTGATGGCGGGTACAACGATTGCGGTCAGTGGCACCATTGGTTTTATTGGTTTGATGGTCCCTCATTTTACCCGTCTCCTGATTGGATCTGATCATAAAAGAGTACTTCCCGTTTCCGCGTTGCTTGGCGGCATACTGGTTGTATGGGTAGACGTAGCCGCGAGACTTATCATCGCTCCGGAAGAATTGCCTTTGGGTGTTTTAACTGCTGTTTTCGGTGGTCCCTTTTTTATCTGGCTGCTAAAACGAAATACAGGAAAATAGTGAGGTGGAAAAATGAAATTACAGGTAGAAAATTTGAGCTTTGCTTATGATCAAAAACCGATTATTGAGGACATTTGTTTCACCGTGGAAAAGGGAGAATTCGTTGGCCTCATCGGCCCCAATGGCAGTGGTAAATCAACGATTCTGAAAAACCTTTATCGGGCACTTAAACCGGATGCCGGTGAAGTGAAGTTAGATGGGGAGAATTTATTTAAATTAAACCATAAACAGGCGGCGAGAAAAATAGGCGTTGTCGCCCAAGAAGATGTTCTCCCTTTTGATTTCAAAGTGGAAGAAATCGTGGCCATGGGACGAAGCCCTTATAAAAAGCTCTTTGACGGAGACAGTCAAAAGGATAAAGAAGTCGTTCGGAACGCCCTGGCATATTTAGGCATGGAAGATATGGCCAAAAGGAAATTTCTGTGCTTGTCCGGCGGCGAAAAACAAAGGGTGCTGATTGCCCGAGTTATTGCTCAGGAAACAGATTTTTTAATATTAGACGAACCCACCAACCACCTGGATATTGGTTACCAGCTGCAAATATTTGATCTCGTTAAGCATTTGAATGTTACGGTTTTGACGGCAATCCATGATTTAAATATTGCCGCATTATACTGTGACAGGATTTATGTATTAAAAAACGGCCGGGTATTTACATCCGGAACCCCGGAGGAGGTATTGACGCCGGAAATTATTTCTGAGGTTTATGGTATTGAAGCTGATGTCAGAAGACATCCCATCACTAAAAAAACCACCATCACCTTTTTGCCTCACAGCTTAAATTATAATTAAGAAAGGTGATCACAAAATGAAAAAGAAAAAATTTATGTTTTGCTTACTATTTGTAATCCTTGCTCTGATTTTGGTGTTATCCGGATGCAGCAACACTGTACCGGAGAATCAAGCCGATAATGAAAACACAGGGGACTATGAAAAACTAACCTTTGACAATTATGGCAGAGAAGTTGTGATCGAGGCCATGCCCCAAAAGATATTGACGCTCGGGCCCAATTGCAGCGAATTGTTTGTGGCTCTGGGCTTGGTGGATAAAGTTGTTGGTAATAGTTTAGATAATCACAGCAGAGGCCCTTTGCCGGAATATGCCGAAGACTATGCCAAAATACCGGAACTGAATTATGCTAGTGCAACCAGAGAAGCAGTCATCAGCAGTGGAGCAGATTTTATTTACGGTATTGATTGGGAATTTGGCAGTGAAGGCTTGGAGATTGAGGAATTAAAAGAGTATGGTATCAACGTGTATATGAATAAAGCCGCTACTTTAGAAGAAGCATATCAGGAAATTACGGATATCGGAAAAATATTTCAGATAGAAGACAAAGCGGCAGCATTTATTGCTGATCAGAAAGAGAGAATTGCTGCAATGGGGAAAAAGGTCGCTGATCAAGAACCGCTCAAAGTATTGGTTTACGATTTCGGGGGCGATGGTGTATATACATGTGGAGGGACTAATTTTGAAACCTTATTAATTGAAAAAGCCGGGGGCAGAAACATCTTTGCTGACATTACCAATAAACAATGGTTCATGGCAAGCTACGAAGAAGTTTTGAAAAGAGACCCCGATGTGATCGTTGTTCACGATTATGATGTACCTTCTTTGGAAGAAAAAATCAAATCCATCAAAAGTGACCCGGGACTTTCCCAATTAGAATGTGTAAAAAATGAAAGATTTGTTCCCATCACCCTGGAAAGCGTTTTGCCAGGTGATAGAATGGCCTATTCTGTAGAACTTTTGGCTAAAGGATTCTATCCGGATTTATTCTAATAAGCCGATAGATCTTTATAAACTCTTCCTGCATCAATAGAAATTATTAAAACAAGCATAAAAAGTGGAGGATGAATACCATGTGTGAAGCCAATGCATATCTAAGATATAATAATGAAGAAAAATTGTTATTGGAAGGTGTTGATAAAGTAATACCCAAGGACGGTCAATTAGAGTTGGAAAATATCTTTGGAGTGAAGAAAATCGTGAAAGGTATTATTAAAGAGTTAGCTCTGGTAGACCATAAAATAGTGATAGAAAAAGCTTAATATTAATATCAAAAATTAAAGGGCCTTGGTAAAACCAGGGCCTTTTGTTTTAAGAACCACATTAAGATCTTTACCGTGCATTGTCAAAAGTAACATGGTAGAATTGGATTAAAAGAGTTGTCAGTCGTGCTGTTTTTTAATAATTTATCACAGGGAGGTAAAAATGCATATTAATATTTTTGATTCTTTTTGGGCATTACTTAATCTTATTATTCTGATTGCGATACCGGGGGGAATTATTTACGGTATCATATCTTTAATTCGTTATCTTAGGAAACTGTCCCAAAAGCTTGATCGGATTGAGAAAAAGTTAAACTCAATAATAGAAAAAATCAGTTAAGGATAATAAAAGAAACATATTCAATTGACGATATTACGCGGGTTTCCTTCCATCCAGGCCAGAATATTAGAAAATACGATTTCGGCCCGGCGCTCAAAAGCTTCTTGGGTAGCATAACCAATGTGCGGAGTAACCACCACATCTGGCAGATTTAACAGGGGATGAGTTAATGGCAGAGGCGGCTCAATTTCAAAAACGTCCAGCCCGGCCCCGGCAATCTTTTTGTTTGCGATAGCTTGAGCAAGTGCGCTGTTATCAATGACTGGCCCCCGGGCGGTATTAATCAATATTGCAGTTGGCTTTATCAGAGATAGTTTTTTCTCGTCAATTAAATTGCGCGTTTCATCGGTAAGAGGAACATGGATTGTGATAATATCACTTGTTGTCAGTAGCTCGTCTAGGCTGAGGTATTTAACACCCAGCTTGATTCCTTCCTCACGTACTGTTCTGCTGTAAGCGACCACGTTACACCCAAAAATCCGGCCGATTTCGGCAACTTTTAACCCAATAGCTCCGGTTCCGATAATCCCCAGAGTTTTTCCATATAACTCTCTTCCGATCATACCGTCTTTTGTTTTACCTTCTCGGGTCAAAGTATCGCACCCCGGTAATTTTCTCAGTACACTGAATATTAAACCAAAGGTAAGCTCTGCTACGGAATGAGTGGAATAACCGGCGGAGTTAGAGACAATAATTTCTCTTTCTTTGCAGGCATCCATACCGATATGGTCAACCCCGGTAAAAGCGACAGAAATCATCTTGAGGCGGGGACAGGCTAAAATGATTTCGCTGGGGAGAGGCATATTAGCAACGATTAATACATCTGCATCTGAACATCTTTCCTTTAATTCTTTTCCGCCAGCTTTCTTCTCATAAAAAACAAATTCGTGCCCTTTTTCTTGGAAAAGGTGAACATATTTTTCCATTAGTTTGGATGAAATTGATAAAGGTTCCAACAATACCAGTTTCAATTTTAACACCTCACATACTTCTAATTCGTTATCAACTGCAGATCATGGAACAATTCTGCCGTTTCTTCACTCTCATTACAATTAAAAATAATCAGCGTGTCGTTTTTCTTAAGGTAAATAAAGGGGGGCTTTGTTGTATCAAGAAACAGTTTGGCTTTCCCCAAAGACTCTAATCTAAAATGGCCTTTTTTCTTACTGCCGAGGGAAGAACCGTTAGTTCTGGAAATAATTTTCGGCAAGCTGTTCTTCAAAGATACTTCACTAATCTCTTCAATGGGTATTTTTTCACCATAAAGCCCTTGGATTTGAAAAGTTTCATTTTCAATTACATATACCGGAGGTTTGTTACTATAGTAAAGTAAAACTCCGATGCCAATCGCTGTTAATAACAGAAAAGCGCTGATTCCGCCGACAATCATCTTTGATTTTTTTGTCATCGTGCCGTCTGGATTTTTTGTATTGCCGTCATATTTTTGGGATTTAACAATTAGGTAAATTGACAATGGAATAAAAGCGGCAAAAACAATTCCTCCTAGTACTTCCTGTCCAATCATGATCATCACGGTGGCAAGAAGCATTAGCGCACCCATGACAAAGCAGACATTTCCGGTAAATTTAGCTAGCCCTTCCACATCCACCTTCTCTTTTTTTTCCTTTGACATGGTGTTGTAGCCGGATATCAGCCAATAAGCCTTGTAATACTTGACCAAAATCCCCAGGCCGATAAGTAATAAAACTGTGAAACCCATTGAGATTGGGAAAATAAATTCCAATTTGCCGCGACCCCTTTTCTTTAATAAGTTGATGAGTGGTGTCAGGCACCATTTATTAACTTATTATTATCATATTTCATTATATCAAGATGGCAAAAGAAGATAAATAAAAAACGAGCCTCAACATACTTTTTATATATAGAGTTTTACCGGATGTTGGTCTTGCAGCAAATGTAAAATACTGGTAAAATCTAGAAAGTAGACTAATTTCCACATATTGGGGGAGGAACCAAAAATGGCACTACGGGTGACAGAATTAACATTTCTGGAACAGTATGCTGAGCGGTACGGAATACCTGTACCCCGTCATTTGGAAGGATCGGCTAAACGCAGCGACATTAAAGAAGCTTTGGAAAAGTGGGGGGGCGAGGCTCTAGTCAAGCCGGATGTTTTAACAGGCAAAAGGTCCAAAGCAGGCAGAATTGTCAGTGTAAACAATGTCCATGATGCGATAACCCAGTTGAAACGTATATCCAGCACTGAAGTAAACGGAAAGATGCCGCGGACGTCATATCTTGTGGAAAAGATCCCGGCAGAATTTGAAATTTTTACAGCTATTACCTATAATTCGTCATTCCTCCAACCTTCTTTTACTGTCTGTCTGGAGGGTGGAGTTGATATTGAGGAGATCCCAGAGGAAAAGAAAATAACCATTCCTGTTGACATTTTTCGTGGCCTTGATGCTTACCAGGTAAGTGAAATGCTGGAGAAGTTGGGCTGCAGGCAGCAGTATATCAGCTTGTTATCCCGGACGATGGTTTCATTTTGGGATATGTTTATTTCTACCGGAATGCTTATGGCGGAAATCAATCCCTGGCGGGTAATGCCTGGCGGGAAACCGGTAGCATGTGATTTTAAAGCAACGATTGATGAAGCCAATTATAAATCCAAGGTACCTAATGTAGCATTCCCCGATTATCCGGAAAATATCTCAGCCTTTGAAGAGGAAATGGAAGCTTGGAGCGCTTCCAGCCATCAGGGTCAGGCCCATGTTTCCGACCTGGGCGGGAAGAAGATTCTGCCCATTCTTTTCGGGGGAGGAGCATCGACAATAATCACTGAGACGCTGGAAATCATGGGCGGAGACCCAATGTTTTTATCTGATTTCGGCGGCAACCCGCCTTATGACCGGATGTACGGCACTGCAAAAAGATGCTTGGATTACAAACTTGCCGATGCCAAACTTCTTCTCATCTTAGGCGGAAATGCCAATAACACATATATCGATGTTACTTTTCAAGCAATTGGAGATGCCCTTACTGATTATGTCAATGAAAAGGGGCCAATTGATATTCCCGTAGTGGTCGGCAGAGGCGGGCCGGGATTGGTTAAAGGAATCATTATTCTCAAACAATGTCTGGAGTCTTTGAAACTGCCATATGTTATTTTTGGACCGGATACTCCGGTAACGCTTGTGGCAGGTTATGCGGCCAAGCTTGTTAATGCCATTTCAGGGGAAGGAGGCAGGGAGAATGAGAGCAACTGAACTTACTGATCTCTTAAAGAAAGGGGACAGGGTGGCGGTCTCCAATATCACGGGAAGGGAAGCTTCCAAGGTCTCTGCCCAGTCTCAGAAATACTGCGCAAATATTATCGGCGGCTGGGCTTTGGGCAAAGGCGGCCAAAAAATTGAGACTGCGGCAGGAGATATTCCCGTGTTCTCGACCTTTGAAGAACTCTTGCGCCTTACCCCCAAGGAGAATCATCCCAACAAAATTATTATCTATTCACCTCCGGAAGCTGTCTATGGGGAAGTAAAGGAAGTTGTCAAACATGGTTTTGAAACAGTAGAGACGATCCTGGTGATTACCGAGCATGTTTCCGTGGAGGTAACGGCTAAGCTGGGTCAGGTCTGTCGGGAAAAAAATATTGATGTTTTAGGGTGCAATACCTTGGGAGTGATCAATGCCCATGACCAGGTACGTATGGGAGCGGTCGGGGGTAATGCGCCCCAGGATATTTTCATCCCCGGTTCCGTCACCATTATCTCCAATTCCGGGAATATGGTAAATACCATCGCTGGTTACCTGCAGGCAGCAGGGATGGGCACTTCCTTCGGCATTTCCACCGGGAAGGACAGCTTAATACTCTTTCCGTTAAAAGAATTATTGATTCTTGCGGAAAAGGATGAGCGTACGAAAGTAATTGTCCTTTATGTGGAGCCGGGCGGAGTATATGAGAGTGAAGCCATTGAGATGATGAAAAACAAAGGATTTACAAAACCGGTAATTGTCTATGTAGCAGGCCAGATCTCGGAAAAGCATAATGTTTCTCTGGGGCATGCCGGAGCTGTAGTGGAGGGACATCATACTTCCGCTTCCGGCAAAATGAAAGCATTTGATGAGTATTTCGGTATTGAAGCATATAACCCGGACAGGCGCTATAAAAAATCGGAAGAGCTGAAAAAGGATTTAAGCCGGGGGATCAGAGTCAATGCGCTCCATGATATTCCAAAGGCTGTTGGCCTGGTGGTGGATGCCTTGGAAATAAAAAGGGATTTAAACAGTGTCAAACAGTTAAACCTAAACCCTTGGTTTATTGATTTGGGTAAACTGGGTAAGACCATTCCCGCTGAACTTTCCTTAGCGAAAGGAATTATTCCGGAACCATATAAAAGCCAGTTCAAACAACAAATGCAGATGAAAATCGGTCGTGAAACTACCCGCCAAAATATGCGCAATGCCTCCCATGCCAGCTCAAATGACGGCGTTACGCCGCGTATTTACGGTTACTCTCTCATGGACTTGATGAAAAACCGTTCATTTGGTGCTGCGGTGATTCTTTCCTGGACGGGGGAACTGCCTCAGGATGGGTTTGAGGAAAAGCTGGTGGAGATGCTTTTAACAGCGACCATCACCAATGGTCCAGGCACTATCTCTGCTCAGGGGGCAAAACTTTCCGCCTCGGCGGGAAATTCCCCCCATACGGCGATGATCGGTACACTGGCATCAATTGGGCAGGTTCATGGAGGGAATGGCTCTGATGCCGCGCGCTTCCTGTTAAATATATTTGAAAAGATGGAGATTAAAGATCCCTATCAATGGGATGTGGATGTTGCCGCTATTGCCCAAGATACCGCGGAAAGATTTAAGAAGAACAAAAAAGCGGCCAAATTGGCTTCCATGGATTACGAAAAAATCCCCTGCCTGGGGCACCCGGTCTTTAAGAATGATCCGATCAATTATGATCCTCGGGAGCGAGTTATTTACAAGTTTATTCAGGAAGCCGGCCGTAGGAATATTTTCTTGGAATTCTATCACTGCCTTGTTCGGGCATTGAAGAATAACGGTTCTATGTCCAAAGTGCTGGCGGTAAATATTGACGCTGCTTTGGCTTGTGTTTGGCTGGGTATTTGCTGGCGTCACCTGGTGGAAAAGAAAATGAGCCGGCAGCGGGCGATCGACATTCCTTTTGCCGCATTTGCCTTGGGCCGGGTGGCTGGGGGTGTTGCCGAATACTTGGATCATAAGGAATTTGGCACGGAAATGGATATGAGAATCCCCACACGGGAATGCCGGGCTCTGACAAGCCCGCGCAGGTTGGTATAGGAGGTGTCGGGATGGGTTTGACATTAGCTGAAAAGATTATTAAGGAACATTTAGTTTCCGGGAAAATGGACGCGGGAGCGGAAATCGGCATTAAGATTGACCAAACACTGGTACAGGATGCCACCGGGACGATGGCACTTCTCCAGTTTGAGGCAATTGGCAAGTCAAGTGTTCAGACGGAAAAAAGCGTTGTTTATATTGACCACAACACTTTGCAGACTGGATTCGAAAATGCTGACGACCATGCTTTTCTCCAGGATATTTCGTCCAATATCGGAGCATATTTTTCCCGGCCGGGAAACGGCATCTGCCACCAGTTGCATTTAGAACGTTTCGGAGAGCCGGGCAAGACATTGCTTGGCTCAGACAGCCACACCCCGACCGGAGGCGGCTTAGGGATGCTTTCAATTGGGGCAGGGGGGCTGGACGTAGCTGTTGCCATGGGCGGCGGGCCATTTTTTCTCACTATGCCGAGGATTATTAATATCCAATTGAAAGGAAAGCCGGCTCCCTGGGTGAGTGCCAAGGATATGATCCTGGAAGTGCTCAGGCGGCTCGCGGTCAAAGGTGGGCTAAAGGCAATTTTAGAATATAGCGGAGAAGGATTGAAGTATCTTTCTGTACCCGAGCGGGCGACCATTGCCAATATGGGCGCGGAAACCGGGGCAACATCATCCCTCTTTCCCAGTGATGAAATAACCAGGGAGTTTTTAAAATCCCAAGATCGGGAAGACGCCTGGAAACCCTTATCCTCGGATGAAGATGCCCAGTATGACCAAGTTGTGGAGATTGATTTAAGCAAGCTTACCCCTTTGGTTGCCTGTCCACACAGTCCGGACAATGTCAAGAAGGTGCGGGAAGTGGCAGGGTTAAAAGTGGATCAGGTGGTTATCGGAAGCTGCACAAATTCAAGTTACCTGGACTTAGCCCGGGCGGCTAAAATTTTAAAAGGGAAAAAGGTTCATCCTAATGTTAGCCTAGGCCTGGCCTGCGGATCCCGGCAGGTGTTGAAAATGCTTGTAGAAAACGGAGAACTGGCCGATATGATTGATGCTGGGGCGAGAATTTTAGAATGTACCTGTGGACCTTGTATTGGCATGGGCCAAGCGCCGCCGTCAAAAGGTGTCTCCTTAAGGACTTTTAATCGGAACTTTAAAGGGCGAAGTGGCACGGCGGATGCTCAAGTGTATCTGGTTAGCCCGGAAACAGCGGCAGTGAGTGCGCTCACTGGGGTAATTACCGATCCCTGTGGCTGGGGAGAGCCGGTCCGGGTGGAATTGCCGGTCAAGTTTCCCATAGACGACAGTATGTTTATCCCGCCTGACGGGGAGATAAGGGAAATCCGACGCGGTCCGAATATCAAGTCCCTTCCTGTACGGGGTGAGCTGGAAGATGATTTGGCTGGTGAAGTGCTTCTAAAGGTGGGCGACAATATTACCACCGACCATATTATGCCGGCAGGGGCAAAAATCCTGCCCCTTCGTTCCAATATACCTGCCATGGCCGAATACGTTTTTTCTGCCGTTGACCCCGGCTTTGCTCAGCGCGCCCGGGAAAAGGGCGGTGGCATTATCTTAGGCGGGGAGAACTACGGTCAAGGGTCGAGCCGGGAACATGCCGCTCTTGCTCCCATGTACTTGGGAGTAAAAGCGGTCATAGCTAAATCCATTGCTCGGATTCATCATGATAATTTAGTCAACTTTGGCATTGTCCCTCTTATTTTAGTTGACCCCGGTCAATACCAGGTTCTCAGCCAGGGGGATCAACTACTGATCAAAGGACTTAAACAGTCAGTGAAAAACGGCGATGAAGAGCTTGCTATAAAGAATCTCACAACGGGAGAGGAATTTGCCGTAAGGGTTCTTCTCTCGGCGCGGCAAAGAAGTGTGCTTTCCGCCGGGGGAACTTTGAACTGGATGAAAATAAGTTGATCTATTGCTTGACTCCACCTATTAACTTACTTAAGTAATGGCATAAAACAAACTGAACACCCTGAAAAAAGGGTGTTTTTTGTATTAGTATTATTGAAATAATATAAAATATTGCTGCAGGTACGTGTAAAATGGGCAAAAAAAAAGGGAAAGGACAGGAAAACCGACTGTGGGGAGGAAAATATGCAGTAACCAAAGAATTTACATATAAGGGGAAAATCACAAGTTTCTCAATAAATTTTGTCTACACCAAAAGATAAAAAGCTAATATTATCGCATTGGAGAGTGCAATGAATCTTTTTTGTATTATACCGGAAAATTTGTTTTCTATTTTGGTGTCAAAAAACAAAGAGATTTATCTGGAAAGCCTTTTTGTCCTCTATCGAGCATATAAGCAGTATATGTTTATTCAAAAAGAACAATTTATTTCTATGTTGATTGCAAATTTAGAAGATCAGCTGATGCAGATGGATTGGGAGAACGAGGAGCAGCCGGTAGAAATTAATCTTTCTTCTATGGCTTATTTTTTGGTACGTAAATTGCAACAAACCGGCTGGATAGATATTGAATATTATGCCCAATCATTTGAAGAGTATATCACTCTTTATGATTATTCTATCAAAATTTTAGAAACGCTGCACAGTATTACGGAGGAACGTCCCCGGGAATATAATTCTTATGTTTATTCCACATATTCCACTTTAAAAACAGCTCAGGAAGAAAGAAATGATTATGCGTATCATGCCTTGGCGGAAGCGCACCGAAACACCGGAAATTTACTTAATGAATTAAAGAGCCTGCTCAACAACATCCGCCGTTATCACCAAATGTTAAATGAACAGAGTGAAATCAAAGAAATTCTTCAGGGACATTTTGACCGGTTTAAAGAGTTGGTGGCCGACAAAGTTTATCATCCTTTAAAAACTTTTGATTCCGTACCGCGCTTTAAGACCCCTATTTTGACCATTCTGAAAAGCTGGATGTATGATAGCGAGATGAAAGAAATTATCATTGATTCTGCTTTGAAAAGAAATATTTATCCCTCCAAAGATGAAGCAATGGAAAGCATCATCACGATGATGGGAGAAACTATTGATATTTATGAAACAATTGATGTCCTGATTCGAGAAATTGACCGGAAAAATACCGTTTATACCAAAGCCTCTGTGGAAAAAATGCAGTACCTTTTAAATACCGATCAGAGCATCAAAGGGAAACTAGTGGAAATTTTAAAGACCTTTTCCGGAGAGGATGAAAGGAAAAAAGGAAAAATGCAAAAAGCGCTTAGTGTATCATTAAATCTTTTTCCCCAACATTATTTGGATCAGTTTTCTCTTTATACACCCGGGGAAAGAAGAAGGCGGGAGCCGGGTACTGCTTTAAAAATTCCGCCGGAAACAGACAGCTGCCTTCTTACCTGGGAAATGGATGATCTGAAAGAGCGGATAAAAAATAGCTATACCAACAAAAAAGTGCTGACTTTTATGAAAAGACAGTTTGCTGATAGAGATGAAATCGAAACTAAGGATTTATCCATCAACAATGATGAAGACTTTATTATGCTTATCTTGGGAACTTTGAAACACGATGAAAGCGATGCCTTTTACCGAGTGGAGTTTCAAGAGGGCTATTTGATGTTGAACGGATACCGCATACCTCAGTTTAAACTATGGAGAAGGGGGTAAGGGCATGTGGCTAGATGAATATGAAAAGCTTAATACCACTGAGAAAGAGGAATTTACCCGTTTGGTAAATTTGCTTTTAGCTCGCACCTTTATCCTTCGGGACATATACATCCGCCGGGAAAAGACGATGAAGATCAATCACGATTACCGATTTTTAGAGCGCCATTTTGATTTATTTAAAAAGTATTTGGCGATTTCCGGCTGGGAACTGGAAAAGGACAACAACTATGGAGTGATTGCCTTATATAACCGTTATGAAATAAACCGAGCCCGGGTTAATAAAAGCATTACCATCATCCTTTATGTGCTCCGCCTGATTTATGATGAAGGGCGGGAGAAACTTTCTTTGAAGCGGGAGATCATCACCAAAGTTTCGGCTGTGGTGGAAAAAATGATTTCTTTGGGTATCACGGGGAAAAAACCTGCCAATCAAGATCTCAAGGAGGCTTTTTCCTTTTTGAAAAGATTTCACATTATTGAAAAAGTGGAAGGGGATTTTACCAACCCGGAGACGTCGATTATTATCTATCCCTCTATTCTTTTTGTTGTTACTAATGAAAAAATCACAGAAATATATGATCTCCTGGGTATGGATGAAGAAGAGGAAAACTGGGAGGAAGATACGGAGGCAGACGCAGAATGAAACTGTTAAAAAAACTGCTCCTAATCAATTGGCATTATATTTACTATGAAGTAATTGAATTTGAGCATATTAATTTTCTCACCGGAAAAAATGCCTCCGGCAAATCCACCATTATTGATGCCCTCCAACTCTTGATTCTCGGAGATACCAGCGGGTATTTTTTTAACAAAGCAGCCAATGACAATTCCCAAAGGAACCTGAAAGGTTATTTAAAAGGGGAAGTTGCTGATGATGGAGAAACTGGTTTTATTTATTTGCGCGATGGTATCTTCTCTAGTTATATTGCCGGGGAGTTTTTTGATACCAATAAAAAGCAGTCCTTTACCTTTGGAGTAGTTTTTGACATCTATCACGATGAAAAACCTCAGCATCATTTTTTCCTCTGGGAAGGACCGCTGCCTCAGAATCATTTTATTGAAGACGATACGCCCATGAATTACCAGCAGCTCAGAGCATTCTTTAAGAATAAACCCAGGATTAAATCTCAGTTTTTTGAAAGCAACCGCAGTTATCAAACTACATTTAAAGGTAAGATGGGCAGCTTGAATGATAAATTTTTTAGCCTCTTTAGAAAATCAGTGCCCTTTTCCCCGATTATGGATATTGAAAGGTTTATCAGCGAATTTGTCTGTGATGTAAGTAGTAAAGTGGATATATCCGATATGCAGGATAACATACGCTATTATAAGCAGTTGGAACATGACGTGGAGCTGGTGCGGGAGCGAATTGCCCGCCTGGAAGAGGTGGGGGAAAAATTCCAGGATTTTGCCAAAGAAGATAAAAGACTATTGGTCCAGCAATACCTAATGGACCGAGCCGAAAAAAAACAGGCGGAAGATACGATTCATTATCTCCAAAAACAGTTGGCAGAAATTAAAGAAAAAAGAGAAGAGTTATCCGATCGGCTTACTGCCGCACGAGAACAGCGCGACGAATTGAAGGAAAAAGGAAAGAAGCTATTAGAAGAAAAATATCAATCAGATATTTATCAAAAGAGTCAATTCTTAAGCGAACAGAAAAAAAGGTTGATGGCAGATATCGCAAAAATCGAAGGAGAAATGGTCTCCTTGGTAAAAAAGATGCACAACATCGGCTATCTTTGGCGGGAGAATCTGGAAGCGTTTGCTCAAAACACTGCGTCTAAGGATCAGGAAGAAACGGCTCATTTAACGACGGCACTCCGGGAAGATATAACATACTTTCTTGATGTGCACCAGAACCGGTTGAAGGATTTATCTTTAGACCACTTGGTTGAGGCCAAAACTCGGATGAAGGAATATCAAAACCGGCTTTATTGGGAGCTTCATGACCTGGCCGGAGTCGTGAGCGAAAGAAGAAAAAGGCTAAAACAATTAAATACGGAAATTGCCAATCTGGAAAAAGGGATCAAACCATATCATCCCAAATTGATGGAACTGCGCGGGGCGATTCAAGCTGGCCTGCAGGAAAAATACGGCGAAAAAATTCCCGTTCATGTTTTTTGCGAACGACTGGAAATTCGCGATAAAAAGTGGCAGGATGCCATCGAGGGATATCTTCATACCCAAAAGTTTTATCTTTTGGTGGAGCCCAAGTATTTTACCGATGCTTTGAAAATTTACGATCGCTTGAAATTTACCCGTAATTTTTATGATATTGGTTTGGTGGATGTGGAAAAACTGCTGGGTTTAAAACTAAAAAAAGAAAAGGGCAGCCTGGCTGAGGAAGTTGTCACAGAAGACCCCTTTGCCCGGGCATTTGCCGATTTTCTCCTCGGCCGAGTGATGAAATGTGAGCAGGTAGAGAATTTAAGAAATTACCGGCAGGCTATTACCCCCAGTTGTATGCTCTATCAGAATTTCACTGCCCGGCAGCTCCATCCGGACCGGTGGAAAGTACCCTATATTGGCAAACACTCTTTAGAGCAGCAGATGAAAATCAAAATTAAAGAAAGAGAACTGGTGTCCCAGGAATTAAAAGGGGTGGAAGCTCGGGAAAAAATTTTTTCCGAACTGGTGAAAATTGAAGTGATTACCGATGGTGAAATTGATTATTTTCGCAGTGTCTGGGAGAATTATAGTCCTTATGAAGAGTTAAAAAACCAATTGGCTAAAGTGATCGAGACCTTAGGCCGGCTGGATCTCACCGTTTTAGATCAGATCAACAGGAAGATCAATCAAGTGGAAAAGGAACAAGAAAAAGCCCAAGCTAATTGTGAAGAGTTTTATAACAAGATAAACCGTTTGGAACTAGAAGAAAAAAATATTCAAGAAGAAAAAATACCCTCGGCAGAAGATAAGTTAGCTATGGTGGGAAGAACCATTGCCGAAAACTATGACCAAGAATGGGTCAAAGAAACCGGGGAAGCAAGGTTTTTAAAAGAAATGGCAAAGAGACAATCCCCCCAAAGCATTCTTTCCGCCTTTACTTCCCAAATAATTCGGACAAGGAGTCAGCGGGACAAGAAATGGCATGAGCTGATCAATGCCCGTTCAGCTTATAACCGGGACTATAAGATGTCTTATGATGTGAGCGGACGCAATAATGATGCTTTTGAACAGGAACTGACCGACCTAAAGGAGACCCATCTTACCGCATATCTGGAGAAAATTAAAGATGCGGGAGAAAAAGCCCAGCGTCAGTTTCAGGAGGATTTTATTAGTAAGCTAAAAGAAAATATTGATACGGTGCGTGGACAGATTGAAGAATTGAATACGGCTTTAAAAGACATGGCCTTTGGCCGGGATCGCTATCGCTTTGAAATTAAGCCTAATCCTTATTACAGGAAGTTTTATGATATGATCACCGACCCTATTTTGCTGGAGGGATTCAACCTCTTTTCCTCCGAGTTTCAATCCAAACACCGGGATGCCATCGATGAATTGTTTAAGCAGATAGTTGATGTGGGAGAGGGGAGCTTGACAGCAGATCAGCGGGCAGAACTGGAAAAGAACATTGAAAAGTTTACCGATTACCGTACCTATCTTAATTTTGATCTATTGGTGAAAGATGACGGGGGACGGGAGTCCCGGCTCTCCAAAATGATTACGAAAAAATCCGGTGGGGAAACCCAGACGCCTTTTTATATATCTGTCTTGGCATCTTTTGTGCGCATCTACCGGATCAACCAGGGGCGTGGTGAGAAGAGCAACACCCTTAGACTGATTGTCTTTGATGAAGCATTTAACAAAATGGATCATCAGCGTATCCAAGAAAGTATCCGTTTATTAAAGACCATGGGCTTGCAGGCAATTATTTCTGCACCCACAGAAAAAATTGGGGATGTCGCCCCTTTGGTGAACCGTAATCTTTGTGTGACAAGAATTGAAGGACGCTCTGTAGTAAAAGCCTTCGATCCCAAAGAAATGCTGGAGGATTAAAAATGGACTACCAACAATTGATACTAACGCGGCTTTTGGAAAAATATGAAGAGAGCAGGCATTTCTATGGTGATGCCCGGGTTAACCGAAAAGTTGCCTTGAAATTTAATCACAAGGAATTTCCCTGGTATGACCTGGAAAGGGTTGAGGTCAAAGAGGCGGTGCATTTTGCTGTCAAAAAACTCAGGGAAAAAGGCATGATCAAGCTTAAATGGATGCGCTTTGAAGAAGGCAATATCTTGGAGGAAGTTTCCTTAAATTTAGCTCAATTAGAGTCGGTTTATCAGCTAGCGGGACGAAAACCAAAAGGGGACAGTCTCCTGGAAGTACATTCCCGACTGGCGGCGATAAAAAAAACGGTGCAAATCCCCTGGATTGAAAAATTTCTCAAAGATTCCATTGAACATTTGGAGAATACGAAAAGTCTCCCGAGATACCTCCCGAAGGAAGAAGAGACATGTCACAAGTTTTTATCCGCATTAGCAGGTATAGAGGAGAAGGGCTCCGATGAAATGCTGGAAAGGGTGTTTAGCCGGAAATACTTGGGGAGCAGTAAAGAAATGGAACGAAAAGTTAGAAGCCGCCTGGTCACCGTAATCAAAGAGTTTTTTCCTTTAGATAAAGATCTTGAGGACGAAGTGGTACTGGAATACGTGGGAATTTTAAAAACATCGGAAGACCTCTTATTCCGGGGACCGCTTGAGATAGATTTACTCCAAGAAAGGATTGATTTTGCACCTTTTATTTTTGGGACATCTCTGAATACGGAGACGATTAAAAGGCTTATTGTGCGGAAATTAAAAGTTGACAAAGTGATTACCATTGAAAATAAGGCTTCTTATTTAGCCTACATTAAAGATAATGATAGGGATAAGGAATTGGCCGTTTATCTAGCCGGTTTTTACAGCCCGGTGAAAAAAATGTTCTTAGAAAAAATTTGGAATTTTATCCGGGTTAACAGTCCGGAAACGGAATTTTTTCATTGGGGTGATATCGACCTGGGGGGATTTAAGATTTTTCTTCAGGTGCAAAACATAATCCCTCAAGTGCAGCCATTCCTCATGGATGTTGAAACCTTAAGAAAATATGTTGTTTACGGAGATCTAATAGAAGATAACTACCGGAAAAAGTTGACCGCATTGTTGGAAAAACCGGAGTACCGCATCTTTTATCCTACCATCAAAGAAATGCTAGGTTTAGGGGTCAAATTGGAACAGGAAGCAATAGAGATATAGCTTAACCGCACTTTCTTCCCTGAAAAAGCATAATGTATAATAATAAACATGCTTTACGGGGTGGTTATGAGCATGGGTCATGACAAAAATACTGAGCAAAAAGCCTGTCTGGATAACTTGTTTAATTTTCTTTGCTGTGGCAATTTGACCGATGCGGAGCGAACCAGGATACTGGTATTTTTAACAGAGCTTGTGGCGGCGTGTCTCAAGGTAGATGCCAGGTTAAACAACTAACTTGATGTCTGAAGAACAAGTGAAATATTCCGAATCTCTGTTTCCAGGAGGAGGTTGTTGATGAGTGGATCGACTGATTTTGCCAAACTGATTAGTACCTGTCCGGATATTGAACCGCTGGTGGCATTATTTTGTAAGTCTCCGGAGACCTTGAGCGAAGAGGATAGAACAAGGCTGTTACGCGTAATTATGTCATTTTTGGCAATCTTGTTAAAAGTTGATTTAAGAATTACTGTTTAATGGTAGTCTCTGAAGTTAAAAATGTTAGAAAGGTGAGAACGCGGGAAGGTTCCTGCGTTTTTATTTTAAATCGTACAGCAAGACCCAAAGATTAAAAGCCTCCCGGATATCGATATTTGTTTTTTTGATTTTTCATTGGTTTTTATCGAAAAGGTCAATTCCCATACCTCCCGAGCACAATTCAGAAAGCCTCCTATTTGCTTTTTCTTGGAGAAAATTTGATGAACCAGCAGGATAAATACGAGGGCAAGGAAAATAATAGAAAATAATAAATGGATTTTGATATCAATAAATAAAGGAAAGGAGTAAAGATGATGGATGAAGTATTAAAATTTTTAACGGATAACCCAACGTTTTACCTGGCGACGATTGAAGGTAACGAGCCGAAGGTGCGTCCATTTGGTTTTATTATGAAACATGAGGGGAAGCTTTATTTCTGCACAGGTAATCAAAAAAATGTTTACCGGCAGTTGAAAGCCAACCCCAATTGCGAAATTTCTACGGCAAATGCCAACGGTGAATGGATTCGCCTAAAGGGTAAGGTAGTATTTGATGACAACCTTGCCGCCAAAAAGAAAGTATTTGAACTTGCCCCGGTCTTGTCCAATATTTATCAAGGAGCGGAAGACCCTACATTTGAAGTGTTTTACTTGACAGATTGTGAAGCAACATTTTGTTCGATGACCGGTGCGCCACCGAGAACAGTCAAGTTTTAAAAGAATGCAGGGTGGTAATTAGGGGAAAAATGGAAGAGAACATGGAAAATAAAATCATTAGTTTTTTTGATAACGACCGCTTTGCCAAGTCGGTGGGGGTAAAACTTGTGAAAGTGGCACCGGGATATGCTCTGGCCCAGCTGGAAATCACGGAAAGGCATTTAAATGCTGTTAATATTGTCCAAGGCGGGGCGACGTTTACTTTGGCAGATTTGGCATTTGCCGCCGCAGCAAATTCTCATGGCCAAATCTCATTGGGCATCAGTGCCAATATTTCATATTTCAAACCGCCTCAAGGAAAAATATTAACGGCGGAAGCCAAAGAAGTATCGGCCAATCACCGACTGGCCAATTATAATGTAGATATCTTTGATGAAAACAAAGACCTAATTGCCAGGTATATCGGCACGGTTTACCGCAAAAAGGATCGGCTTCCTTTTGATTGATTTATCGGAAGAGTAGTACAGCAGAAAGAAAAACAGTCCCTTTTGACAGACTATCATCATCGGCCAAAGGGACTGTTTTTTGTTTATTGAGCTATCTACTATTGAGCCATAAACATTTCCATGTCAGAATCTACTGTGCCAATACCTTTAATTCCAAATAAATTAACAAGGGTCTGGGCTACATCGGGAGATAGAAAGCCGGGTAAAGTAGGCCCCAGGTGAATATTTTTCACGCCTAGATACAGGAGGGCGAGTAAGACGATTACTGCTTTTTGCTCATACCAAGATATATTATAGGCGATGGGTAATTTATTAACATCATCAAGCCCAAAAACTTCTTTCAACTTTAAGGCTATTTGCACCAGAGAATAGGAGTCGTTACATTGTCCTGCGTCTAAAACCCTCGGAATCCCACCGATATCACCTAAGTCCAGCTTATTATAACGATATTTGGCACAACCGGCAGTCAAAATCACAGTATCTTTTGGCAAATTTTTCGCAAATTCTGTGTAATATTCTCGGGACTTCATTCTTCCGTCACACCCGGCCATCACAAAGAACTTTTTGATCGCCCCTGATTTTACTGCTTCTACAACCTTATCTGCCAAAGCAAAAACCTGTTCGTGGGCAAAACCTCCAATAATTTTTCCCGTTTCAATTTCATCCGGAGATTTTAATGTTTTTGCCAAGGCAATAATTTGAGAGAAATCCTTCTTGCCGGTTTCATCTGCTTCAATATGTGGACAGCCGGGAAAGCCTGCAGAGCCGGTTGTAAAAATTCTCTTTTTCACTTCTTCACTTTTTGGCGGTACGATACAGTTGGTTGTAAATAGAATCGGGCCATGGAAAGAGGCAAATTCGTCATTCTGTTTCCACCAAGCATTTCCGTAGTTGCCAACTAAGTTGTCATATTTTTTAAACCTTGGGTAATAATGCGCCGGGAGCATTTCACTATGGGTATAAACATCCACCCCTGTCCCCTTGGTTTGTTCCAATAATTGTTCAAGATCGGTTAAATCATGACCGGAAATAAGTATCGCCGGGTTGTTTCGTACACCGATATTAACTTGGGAAATCTCCGGGTTGCCGAATCTGGTGGTATTGGCGTCATCCAAGAGAGCCATTGCTTTTACGCCAAATTCTCCTGTTTTTAAGGTGAGAGTAAAAAGATCATCTGTCGTTAATTTATCGTTCAGGGTAAGTGATAAAGCTTCGTAAATAAAGGCATAGATCTCTTCATTTTCTTTCCCGATATTAAAGGCATGTTCTGTATATGCTGCCATACCCTTTAATCCGTAAGTAATCAATTCTCTTAGTGAACGAATATTTTCATCTTGCGTAGAGAGAACTCCCACTGAGGAAGCTTTATTGAGCATTTCTTCTTTTGAAGTAACCACGAAGCTTGCGGCATCGTGTAAACTTTGCCCATCGGTTTTATTTCTCAATTCATCTCTGGCAGCTAACATTTTATTGATTTGTTTTTCTAAAGCTACTTCATCAAAATTAGCATTAGTAATCGTCATAAACAAGCTGTTTAATACTTCATAGTTAACATTGCCCAGATCGTTAACCGCGATTTTACCCTTAATGACAATCTCAGAAATACCTTTAAGAGTATAAATCAATAAATCCTGTAGCTTAGCAACTTCTTCACTTTTGCCGCAGACACCTCTTTTTTGACACCCCGAGTTTTTTGCCGTTTCCTGACATTGATAACAGAACATACTCATTTAATTGACCTCCTTGATATTGTTATTTTGTCTGATGACCGATCGTTCCGGCACATCATTTAACAAACACTCAAATGCTGCTTCTATATCTTTAACCTCTCCTAAGAATCATCCCTGATTGCCTTTATACGTGTATTATAATTCATATAAATGGAAAAGTAGGTAACCCCGGTTACCTAAAATATATTTTTTTTAATATTTGCAATTATCAATAGACAATCGGTTGTTTAATAGGTAAAAAAGTCACAAGTAAATAAAGTTAGTAAATACAAGGCGAAAAAACAAAAAAAACAAAATATTATAAAACAACCACAAGAATCAGGAGGAAATAATGTTAATTATGAAGAAATATTTATTCTATAAACAGGAGATTTGAGAAAATAATAATTCTTCTTATGTTTGTGTCATGCCGGGAGGTTTTATTGGATATCAACAAGGGCTGATGAAGAAAGGAGCAATGGTTTGCATATTTATGCCCGCTTAAAAGCCGACAACGGAATTGAATTGCCGGTATCATATAATCACATTGTGCAGGCGGCTCTTTACAAGACCATCGATCCGGAATTGGCAGACTTTTTACATATGCGAGGCTATGAGACAGGTAAGCGCTCTTTTAAATTGTTTTCCTTTTCCAGACTGTCAGGGAGGTTTACCCTCAATAAAGAAAAAGGCACATTTAAGTTTTTCGATGAGATAAATCTTGTCATCTCTTCACCAGTGGAGGATTTTTGCCGGTCGATTGCCAATGGTCTTTTAACAAAAGATTATATTACTATGGGGAATTACCATATTAAGGTAGAAAAAATTGTTGCTAAAAAATTTAATATAGAAAAAGAAAATGTGACATTAAAAACTCTCTCTCCCATTGTTGCCTATAGTACCTTGTTCAAACCGGACGGGCGAAAATACACCTGCTATTTTCAACCGGGAGAACCGGATTACAATATTTTGATTACCAACAATTTGGTTAATAAATATCAAGCCTTATATAAAAAAGATCCTCCTCAAGGTAAGGTAAGAGTCTTAAGACGGGGCAATATGCGTTTGCATGTTGTTAATTATAAAAACACAGTAATCAAAGGCTATACCGGCCATGTGGAATTAACCGGCCCGAGAGAACTACTGCAAATGGCAGTGGATGCCGGTTTGGGGAGTAAAAATTCCCAGGGGTTTGGGTGCGTTGTTTTATCCGGTGGTTAAAGGGAGGTGGATAAAATATGGCTTTCTTGCAAGCTGTTTATTCTTTAGGTGTAATGGCGAACCGAAAATACGCCGAATCACCGTTAGCTAGCATTATTAATTTTCTGCAATTACCTTATTCCCTTCAAGAACCTGAAGATAAAAGGACTTATGTAATTCGCATCTGGTTGGATGTAGCGCAACCGGCAGGGGAGATTGTCCGTATTAATGGGGTCAGCAAAATTGACCGGATTGAATATCAGACAATTAGCGATGACGAAGAAAAGATCCGAGAACGATGCCTTTATCGTGAACCTGCAGGCAAGAATGTTCAATGGCAGTTTTCACCGTTGTATAAGCTGGGCAAGGGGAATGCAAATGCTAAAACAGCATTGTTGGGTACAGGTTGGCAAACTGATAAAAATTGTAGATTTTATAAAATCAGGCATCGGGTTTTAAATGATTATGAAAGAACAGGTTGTTTTTCCCACGGTAGTGTGGACCGGATTATGAACGGCCTTCTTGCCCATATAAATCAAATTGCCGCATACTGGTCCGATCAAAAATGTTCATATCTTTTGCTTTTTGGCGTGGAGCAGGAAGGTACCTTTTTATATCCAGGAGAGGTCGCTGCCTTCATCAAGTATTTTCGGAAAAAGTTAAATTACGATGATGTTCAGGCGCAAGATGGGCATTATAATTGTCCCACGATAAAGTCACGTTGCGCTCTTTGTGGAAAGTTGTCCGGCAAAGTTGAAACGCTGGACAAAATATTTAAATTTGCTACCTTTGATAAACCTGGGTTTTTGCCGGGCATCAAGAATTGTGAAGGGGTGCGGAAAAAAGTTTATCCTGTTTGCCCGCAGTGTTATGCGATATTGTCTGCCGGCAAAAATATAATAGACAATAAGTTTGTAAGCGTACATATTATCCCCGGAATCAATTTATATGTAATACCGGAGATTGTTGCTTTTCATCAAACAAATTATCAAACATCAGAGCTTACAGAAGAATTTTTGGAAAGTGGAATTAAAAACGAGCGATTGTTATTTGAAAATTTAGCCCGGCGCGGAGTTGGATTGAATTTTCATTTTTTATTTACGGAAACAAATCGGGCGCAGGTGATTGTCCACTATTTAGTGGAAGATGTTTCCTCCTGCCGGTTAAGAGAGCTGCAAGAGATTTGGAAGGAAACCTGTGCCGCTTTTCAAAAAAACGTTGAAAATGAACATGAAGACAGGTGCAGTCTGGACAATGTTTTCGGACTAATTGTCGTTATGCTGTTTTCATTGAGCGGTAAAGGTGAACAAGATAAAACGGTTATGAGAGAAAAAGCTCTGGCGGTCATTTGTGCCTTATTAAACAATAATCGGGTAGATGTGGTGGAAATTAAAAGGCTGATGGTCACCCGTTTTGCCGGGCTGTTTACCGATCCTGACTGGATGAGACCGAAAGAAAAAGGAAAAATGCCAGGGAAAATAAAGCTAAAAGGAATGATGGAAGTAGTAGATTTTTTAATGCGAGTTAATAGGAGGCGAAAAGATGAATCTGGACTGGTTAGCTAAGTTTTCTGATCCGTATCTGAAAACCAAGATCGGTCAAGGGGTATTTTTGGGAGGAATCATTTTGGGAATGGTGGCCAAGTACCAGGTGAAAAATGGTGATAAGGTCGATGCGGCACCAATTTTTAAGCAGATTATGTTTGGGAAAATGCAACGTCGAGATTTATTGCAGCATTTGAGCAGAGTACCCGATCTTTTGCGCGCTTATGATATTCCTTATAAAAACTGTTTTCAACAGCTGGCAGGTAAAGGCGGGGATTTGCTCCTTTCTCAGAATAAGGAAATGGGAGTGGATGGCAACTTTATTTTTTCTGTGGCATTCTTAAATGCTCAGGAGTATTTCTGGCGGATATTCACAAAATCGGAAGCGTAAAAAAACATAGCAGAGGAATGAATAGCATATGAGTTTTGCCGGAAGAAGAGAATTCCTTTTTGTTTATAGCGTTAAAGATAATAATCCCAACGGGGATCCTTTAAATGCTAACCATCCCCGTTATGATGCGGAAACAGGCCAGGTTTTGGTGTCTGACGTGCGCATTAAACGGACTATCCGGGATCAATGGCTGCGTGAGGGATTAACCGTTTTTGTCGATGGTGAGACCAAAACAATAAAAAAAAGAATTGATGAGCTGAAAAAAGGTTTTAATGTAAAGACGGGAAAAGAGGCTCTGAAAAATTGTATCGATACAAGATTATTCGGGGTTACTTTTGCCTTAGGTAAAGATTCATTTTCCTGGACAGGTCCGGTGCAGTTTAAATGGGGCCGCTCCTTAAATAAGTGCAAGACCGAACTGGTTCAGGGAACAGCGGCATTTGCAACAAAAGAAAACAGTGAACAAAGGTCATTTCGCAATGAATACACGGTACCATTTACTCTAATTGGGGTGTATGGGATAGCTAACCAGTATCCATCCAAAGAAACGGGAGCGACCGAAGGTGATCTGGACAAGGTGGCGGAAGGGCTTTGGCAAGGAACAGTCAATTTAATCACCCGCAGTAAAGTAGGGCATATGCCCAGGGTTCTTTTTGAGATTAAGTACCAAGCAGGTTTTGCCGGAGCAGCCGGGGCTTTGGATGAGAGACTACGCCTATTATCGCCGGACGGAAGTAGCCTTACGGAAGATGAGGAGTTGGCGATTAGGTCCCCCAAGGATTGTATATTAGATATAACCGGTGTGGGAAACCGTTTAGCTGATTTAAAGAAAGATATTGAATTAATCAAATTGTGGACCGACTCTGAACTAAAGATTCTGGGAATTAAAGAATTGGAAAGCGAGTTTGGCGATAAAATAGCAGTTCAAATGAGGTGAAAATATGGCCACTGCATTTGAGATAGCGGGTCCAATTGCCATGTTTCGCCGGCCATATACCACTACCTCTTCTGTTTCTTACCCTATGCCGCCGCCAACAGCAATAGCCGGTATTTTGGCGGGAATTGTTGGGTTAAGCAATGGCAGTGAAAAGGAAGCTGATGCTGCCGATTACTGGGAAGGGTTGGCAGGAACCCGCGTAGCATTATCGATTCTAAATCCTATTAAATGGTATACAGGAACGGTAAATTTTTGCAATATCAAAGACCCCAGGAAAAATTCCCATATCAGGGTGAAGCATCAGTTTGTTAAAAACCCTAAATATCGAATATATGTCCATGGCGGGCTGGAAAAAGAATTGCGCCGTCATCTGGAGAATGAGACATTCATCTATACCCCTTGTTTAGGTACAGCGTATGCACTGGCTCAGGTGAAATACCTTGGGGACTTTCCCTATCAACCGATTACAAAAGATAGTGTTTATTTATCCAGCGTTTTACCCATGCTGCCGGAGTATAACATTAATATAAATATTGCAGCTTCTGAGAGCTTGTTCAAAGTCAATCTGCCGTTTCGACTAACCTGCCAAAGAGCCTTATGCGAGAGTATTACTATTTTATATACTTCATCAACAGAAGAAAGAATCTGCCTGACCTCATGGCAGGGATTGGATGTCACGCCTTACAAAGATCAATGTATTGCTTGGTTTCCTGCTTGGTAATTATTCTTAGTTTCCCTATGAGGAATTGAAAAATATATGCTATAAGGTTAGAGAAATCTTGTTTAGTATTAGTCTACCTATAAGGAATTGAAATTTGTTTTCACTTAGTCGATAAAAAATAATACATATATGGCTTGAAGTAATTATAATCCTGGAATGATATAAAAGGGTTTAATGTTTTTTTCTTGAATACTTTTATAAACATTTTTAGGAGCTGTTAATATGTTTTTTGAACTCCGAAACCATAATAAAACAGTTAAAGAATTAAGAAAAAATCAGGGTTATACTGCTCAAGAGCTTGCGACAAAACTTAAAGTCGATACGCCGGTTATTTTAAAGATTGATCATTTACCCCTAAAAGAAGTCCCGCCAAAAATAAAGGCAAAAATCCTGCCCGTCTTACGTGGGGATTACATGAATAAAATACCGTGGTAACTTATGGCGGAACTTAATTAATAAAAATTAATAGGTTCAAAACTAATGGCTGTCTTTATTGCATAGGACGGCCATTTTTTTAACAAAAGTAGATTTACATTTGCCCCCAATTGGTGTAAAATTACACTAAGGGGGTAATATAACCCATGACAAGAGATGATTTTATTAAAAAGATCGATGAAAAATTGAAGCTCATCCGGATTGAAAGTGGTTATACCCAAGATAAAATGGCGGAAATATTGGGCGTTTCCAAAAAGACCCTGGTACAGATTGAAAAAGGCAGATCCAGCATTGGTTGGACGGGGGCAGTGGCCTTATGCACTATTTTTCGCAACAGTGAAGTACTGGAAATGACCTTTGGTGGGCAGCCACAAGATATCATCCTTTCCTTAGCTTTCACCGGTTATGAAAGCAACGAAAAAACTTTGGGTGGGAAGGTGTGGTGGAGCAACATTACTGCCAGGGGAGAGTTTAAAGTGCAGCAGAATATTATTTCCGGTCACTATCGGATTCTCGATGGAGCGGACCGTCGGATATGCTCTTCCTTTGATTATCAATACATAGTAAAGAGACTAGAGGAGCTTTCCCCAAGCCGGGAGGTTTGCCAAGATGGGTGAGTTTTTAAAGAATTATATTAAATCAATGCGGCTTTATTACGCGTTTATCACCGGGATTGCCGGCTGGATCGGGGTGGCATTTTACGAATACATTGCTGCATCGCCTTATCAAACTGTAGAGGTGATGCCACAAACAGGGAAAAAAGTCATGATCCTGGTCATGCTTTTTCTCAGCTGGGGAATTAATCAGATTATCAATGATTATCTGGGCTTGAAAGAAGACAGAGTCAATGCCAAGAGGCGTCCGATGGTCACAGGTGAACTGGATCCGCAAAAGGCATTATTATTAACTGGGATACTTCTCTTGATGACTATGCTGGTCACATCCATCTATCTGGAACCGCTTGCCCTGATTCCGGCTATCCTAGGGGTAGCATTAAATGTCTTATACGAATATGCTAAGGGGTACGGGGTCTGGGGGAATATCGTTTTCGGGCTGATGATTTCCATGTGCACTGCTTTTGGGTTTTTGGCCGCAGGCCCTACAGAGCCCCCGTATCTGACAACCGGCCGGGTTGCTGTACTCATACTTGTGGCAGTGCTGAACGGTTTGATGACATATTATACTTATTTTAAAGATTATGAAGGGGATAAGCTGGCCGGTAAGAAAACACCGGTGGTCCGGCTGGGGGTGGAAAAATCTAAATACCTAGGCATGATATTAGCTTTTCTGCCGGCGGTGATTCTATTCCTTTGCTATTTTACTCGTATGCTTGACTCCCTGAACCAAATCTTTCTCTTCCTGGCCGGGCTCACCTTTTTTTTGGAAGTGTGGACAGGTTATCTTTACTTTAAAAATCCCCGGGGAGAGGGTACGTATTATGCTTTGGCTGTTAATTTTCGGGCCTGCGCCTGTGGCCAGGCAGCTCTGATTGCTTTATTTAATACGGAGCTTGCTCTGATTCTATTTTTAGTAACATATATTTTTGTCGGCTTTCTTTTTGATCTGTACACTGACCCCCAGTCATAATACACAAAGGGGAGGACACTGATGAAATTATTTGAGTACGCCCAACTCGGCCCCTGCTTGTTAAATAACAGGATTATTCGCTCCGCGACATTTGAAGGAATGGCGGATGACCAGGGCAGGCCTCTTCCTGCCTACCGGAAGCTTTATCAAGAATTAGCCTCGGGAGGAGTGGGCGGGATTATTACAGGATTTGTCTACGTCTCTCCCGAAGGGAAAGCGATGCAGCCTGGTCAGGCTGGGCTGGACAGCGCAGAAAAGATCAATTGCTATTCGCCTGTGACAAAGGAAGTCCATCGATACGGGAGTAAAATTTTTCTCCAATTGGCCCATACCGGCAGGCAGACGAGAAAAGAGGATACTGGGTTTGATGTCGTAGGGGCATCAAATAAAAAATCCCCTTATTTTGGCGGGTCTCCCCGGGAATTGTCCACAAAAGAGGTATACCAAATTGCCCGGCGCTTTGCAGACTCTGCGTTCTATGCGCAAGAGGCGGGATTTGACGGGGTTCAGGTTCATGCTGCCCACGGTTACTTGATCCATCAGTTTATCCTGCCTTCCATAAATCACAGAAAAGATGAGTTCGCTATTGATGGTGAGAGCGGCCTTGGTACCAAATTTTTCGAAGTAGTGCTTGCGGAGATTCGAA
>JBMNTN010000009.1:0-53373 GCA_050945755.1 Bacillota bacterium
CATTGGCGCTATCGATTTACCAAAATAAACGAAAAAACGGCATAGCCTAATATCAACGACTATGCCGAATTTTTCAGGAATTATAAATCCCTATCTGACCGCCCCTAACGGGGTCTGTTTTTTATTTTTTGTATTTCCGGATAAGCTCCTGTTAATTGACAATAAACGATACCCGGGTTTATAATCTATTAGTATGAATTTTTACTAAGGAGGAAAAATTAATGAACCGGGGAAGCGGTATTAAACTTTTATTAATTGTTATACTGATAGCCGCAGCAGTTTTCTTCTCTATTGATCCTATTAAAAATAGGACTAACCTGGGGTTAGATTTGCAGGGCGGAGCTCATGTGGTGCTTCAGGCGATACCTAATAAGGGAGAAAAGATAACTGACAGTGATATGGTAAAACTTACCGCTGTAATGCGTAATCGAGTAGACGAATTTGGCGTTTCTGAACCGATTATTCAACCAGCAGGCAATGATCGTCTGATTGTTGAACTTGCCGGAGTTGATAATCCGGATGAGGCGATTGAAATTCTAGGCAGGACAGCTCAGTTAGAGTTTAGGGACCCGGCGGGACAGGTAGTAGTGACGGGTGCTGATTTGAAAGACGCCCAGGCGCGCATTGACTCCGTTTCCGGGCAGGCAGAAATCAGCCTGGAGTTTACTTCGGAAGGTGCGAAAAAATTTGGCGCGGCTACTGCCCGATTGGTAGGACAGCCCATTAGTATCGTGTTGGATGGAACTGTTATACAGAGTCCTAATGTGGAGGAACCAATTATGAATGGGCAAGCCCGGATTACCGGTGGATTTACCTTTGAAGAGGCAGCTGAGAATGCCGCTCTCTTAAGAGGCGGTGCTCTGCCAGTAAATGTTGAAATTATGGAAAAGCGCACGGTTGGCCCTACTCTCGGAAAGGATTCGTTAGACAAAAGTTTTCTAGCGGGAATCTGTGGTATTATTGCGGTTTTAATTTTCATGATTGCTTATTATCGATTACCCGGAGTTATTGCTAATGTTTCTTTGGTATTTTACATTTTATTAGTACTCTGGGTTCATAATCTGCTGAATGTTACTTTTACATTGCCTGGTATTGCCGGATTTCTTCTTTCCATTGGGATGGCGGTGGATGCCAACGTTATTATCTTTGAAAGAATAAAGGAAGAGTTGCGGAAGAAAAAGTCATTGCATGCTGCAATAGATGCTGGCTTTAAGCGAGCTTTTGTGGCAATTTTTGATTCAAATGTGACAACTCTAATTGCTGCCGGTGTGTTATTTTATTTCGGGGCAGGTTCTATTAAAGGGTTTGCAGTAACGTTAAGCATCGGGATCCTTTCCAGTATGTTTACTGCAATCACTTTAACTCGGCTGTTGATTAAATGGGTAGCAGATATTAATGCCTTTAAGAACCATAAATTGTACGGGGTTTAAAGGGGGGAAAATGATGAAATTAAATTTTGAAATTGTTAAACGGCGCAAAATTTGGTACCTTCTTTCTCTCTTTATCATTATCCCCGGGATTATTTCTCTATTTATTCAAGGCTTAAACCTGGGTATTGATTTTGAGGGTGGAAACCTAATGCAGATCAAATTTACTCAAGAAGTTTCCTCCAGTGAAGTGCGGGATGTTTTTTCCCAACATGTTGAAGAGGGTTTTTCCGTTCAGGAAACGGAGGATAATAATTACTTGGTGCGCACCGCAGTGATGAGTGAGGAACAAAATCAAGCAATTATTGCTGATTTAACCTCTCAATTAGGAGAAAATGAGGTATTGAGAAATGAGCATGTTGGACCGGTGATTGGAAAAGAGTTGACATTAAATGCTTTATATGCATTGGTTATTGCTTCGGTATTAATGGTTATCTATATTACTTTTCGCTTTGAATTTAGATTTGCGATTGCAGCGATTATTGCTCTTCTCCATGATGTATTTGTGATTTTAGGGGTGTTTTCCTTTTTGCAATTAGAAGTCGATAGTTCTTTTGTGGCAGCAGTACTAACTATTGTAGGTTATTCCATTAACGATACCATTGTGATTTTTGATCGGATTAGGGAGAACTTAAACATAACAAGAAAGATAGAGGATATAACAAAGCTGGTTAATGAGAGTTTAATGCAAACTCTGGCTAGATCTATTAATACTGTTTTGACAACATTGTTTCCTCTGGTAGCCTTACTTTTATTCGGAGGAGTTACCATCAAGACCTTTGCTTTAGCCTTATTTATCGGAATTGTCAGCGGCTGTTATTCATCGATTTTTATTGCCAGCTCGATTTGGATTGATTTAAGAAATATCTATACTCAAAAGAAGATCACAAAAGCTCGGGCATAAATTATAGAATTATTTTTAGAACCCTATAAAGGGTTCTATTTTTTATTCTATCAGAAAAGCTAAGTTTATAAAGGTTAACGGTATATGTGCAACTCAGGTTTCTGTCTGGTCAGAGACTTGAACACAAGCCAAGTTTTCTATTTATTTTAAATAAGTTTAAAAATAG
The DNA here is from genome assembly GCA_050945755.1 of Bacillota bacterium. Taxonomy (GTDB): domain Bacteria; phylum Bacillota; class Dehalobacteriia; order Dehalobacteriales; family Dehalobacteriaceae; genus JAQVXR01. The sequence continues at coordinate 2,498 of JBMNTN010000009.1, forward strand.
AATGCAGGAAAAGTAAATGCTATGTAGAAATCTCTAATTTTATAGTGGATTCTATGAAAGGGGATAGGGCGATGCAGTTTTATTTAGTGCTGGCCATGTTATTCGCTATTAGTGTGGCTATGTTTGCAGTGCAAAACGCCACCCCGGTGGATATCAGCTTTTTTGTGTTTAAGTTTCAAAAAATATCTTTAGTAATAGTTATTTTTACTTCTGCTTTAATTGGCGCCGTAATTATTTTTTTGCTGAATCTGGTAAAGCAGATTACTTTGCGCCGGCGGATTAATCTGTTGGAGAAGAAGAACGAGGCACTGGAGACTGAATTGGAAATGTTGAAGAATTCCCGGGAAGCTGTGGAACAAACAGAATCAATTCAAATAGATGAAAAAAGAACTTTAGAGCACTAATAGTGCTCTTTTTTGCAAATTGTTTTATTGCGAAGCTTTATCCTCTATGTTAGTATCAAAGAAAGATTCTTTTAGAGGTATTGTTTTTTCTTTGACTTAGGCATGAATTATATTAAGAAATTAAGAAATTAATAAATTTACAGAATAAAAAGACCGTACTTGGTCAATAGGAGAGATTGGGATTATAGAAGTTAATTATCTACCTAAAAAGCGTTGGACATTTCTCCCTTGTAACTGCCGCAGACAGTTGGAAATATCAAAAGAATTAAATATATCACCAATCTTAGCCAAGGTTTTAATGAACCGTGGTTTGACATCCGTATCAGAAATAAAACCTTTTTTAACCTGTACGGCGGATGATTTGCACAGTCCTTTTATATTTTATGAAATGACTAAAGCAGTAAAACTGGTGGAAAAGAACATAGAATCACAAAAAAAGATTTTGGTTTACGGTGATTACGATGTCGATGGTATTACTGCAACTACTTTGCTTTATCAGTTCTTAAAAAGTCAAAAGGCTGATGTTCAATACTATATCCCAGACAGAATGAAAGAAGGATACGGTCTAAATAAAGAAGCGATAGAATGGGCAGGTCGTGAAGGGTTTAGTCTGATAATAACTGTTGATTGCGGGATTAGTTCACTGGAAGAAACGGAACTGGCTAAATCCTTGGGTATCAATATGATTATCACCGATCACCATCAGCCTCCTGTTCATCTTCCAGAGGCAGATGCTATCATTAATCCAACGGTTTTGGAGTCTGGGTATCCTTTCCCCGATTTGGCCGGGGTGGGGGTCGCTTGGAAGTTTGCCCAAGCTATATATTTGAATTCTGTGGATCAACAAATAGAAGGAGTGATTCTTCCGGAATACCTGGATTTAGTCTCATTAGGGACGATTGCTGATGTAGTGGACTTAACCGGGGAAAATAGAATTATAGTAAAAATGGGATTGGAAGCAATTGCTTCAACCACAAGACCGGGCTTACAAGCGCTTCTTGATGTAGCAGGGATAAAAGGGGAAAAAGTTGATGCTACTCAGGTGAGCTTTCTTTTAGCACCACGTTTAAATGCTGCAGGCAGGTTATCAAATGCCCGAATAGGAGTAAGATTATTATCCTCTTCAGATCGTGATTATTGCCGGGATCAGGCAAAAATATTAAATATGGAAAACTGTCGGCGCCAAACAATTGAGAAAGCTATATTTGATGAAGCAATGGAAATGATAGAAAACAATCATGAATTACAAGAGAACTTAGTGTTAGTTTTAGCATCGGAAAGATGGCATCCGGGAGTAATCGGTATTGTAGCATCACGGTTGGTTGAGCGTTTTTATCGTCCGGTAATACTGATGACGCTTGAAGGTGAAGTAGCTAAAGGAAGCGCCCGTAGTATAGATAACTTTCACATGTATCAGGCATTGGAACATTGTAAAGATCTATTGATTCAATTTGGCGGCCATAAACAGGCTGCCGGGTTGAAGTTAACTGTGCATAATATTGAAGCCTTTCGTTTGAAAATAAATGAATGGGCTCAGGCGGTTTTGAGAAAAGAAGATTTAATTCCGATCATTCAGATAGATGTAGATAAAGAAATAGATGGCAGTGAAGAAAGACTTGCCAGGGAAATTTCCAGGCTGGCCCCTTATGGACAGGGTAATCCCTACCCGGTGTTTTCTTTTCATGATTTAAGAGTTAAGGAATCCAGAGTTGTTGGCGCAAACTCTGCCCATTTGAAGATTAAATTTGAATCAGAAGGCAAGACTCTGGAAGGAATAGGCTTCAATATGAGCGGTCACCTTGCCTGGTTAAATGACAGGGATCGGGTAGATGTAGCAGGTACATTGGAGATAAATAATTGGAACGGGTGTGAGACTGCTCAACTGGTTTTGAAGGATATTCAACCGGCACCGGTGTTTTCGTATATTGATAAGAAGCAGCGAAATACCTCTCAACTAGAGGAGTTTTTATGCGGTTTTCAAGAAGCTGCTTTTTCTAATAGCTTTGGAACTGAGGATTCAGGTGGGAAGGCTGGAAGAATTGCCTTGGCGCTTCCTCGTAACAAGCAGCGTAAAGCTTGGTACGGGGCTGCAGCTTATCAATATTTTAGGTTTAATAGAAAAACCATATTTCTAACATTATCTCTTTCCGAATTATGGTTTGAGGGTGATTCTGCGGAAAGGGAACTTAATAAAATGGGGATTGCTGTTGCTAAAGCTGACATCCGACTTTCCTCTGAAAAAAAAGAGCAACTTCGAAATAGTTTTTTATCGGGAGAAATTCCGGTGCTTTTAACTACACCGGAATTTATAGAAACCTGGGGGAATCTGGACGAGCTAATGGAAGACTGTTTTGTGGTGATCGATTATTCAAACCCCATTTATGGCTTACAGAAAGCAAATGGATTTTCTGAGAGACTCTTGAGTTTACTAAAGTATTCAAAAAATCTTAAATTGCTGGTTCTAATCGGTTTTAACCGAGGTAGTTATTTTGAAGATTTACAGAAAAAATTTTTATGGAAAAGCTTATATTCGGAGATTTGTCCCAGCCGGTTAGAAGTAATTGACTACCGAGGAATGGAGGATAAAAATTCTTATCTATTTGATTTGTTAAAAAGCGGTGAAAGCTGTTTAATATATGTAATGTTTAAGCACCAGGTAGAAGAGCTCGTGCAAGAATTAACGAAAAGAGGCCAAACTAGGGTGGCCGGGTGCTGTGCTCGGCAAAGACCTTGGGAGTATGAGATATTGACAGAACAGATAAAAGCAGGAGATATAAAGGTACTAGTAACTCAACAATCTCTTATTTCTTCATTTACCCAGTTATTTAAGCATGTCGTTTTGTTTAATTTCCCCTATAGTTTAGCAGAATTCTGCAATTTAACCGGTTGGCCGGGTGAAACCGATCTGCCAAAGACCCATTTAATTTACTCGACTGAAGACTTGCCGATAAGGGAAAGACTTTTGGAAGTCAACTTCCCCGGCAGGGAAACACTGGGAAATATTTATCGGGCATTATCTAATTTATCATTAAGGGGAGACAGTATTTCAGGTTCCAGAAAAGAAATATTGCATAAGCTAAAAATGGTGGGACCTAATACTATTAAAGATGTCACACTTGATACTGCTATAGCAGTATTTTTGGAATTGGGAATAATAAAGCAGTCAAACTGTGAAAATATGTGTTTGCAACTGGTGCAAAGTGGAAATAAGGTAGCCTTAAATAATTCACCTCGTTTTCGAGAAGGGGAGCGAGAAAAAGAGTTATTTTGTTATTGGAGCCGACTTGCCATGTCACCTAATTTTACTGCACTTTTTAATATCTTTTCTGCATAATCGGAAAGAAAGAGGGATTGATTAGGCCGTGGACATTAAATTGCTTGAAGAGCAAATAACTAAATATAACCCGGCCAGCGATGTGGATTTTATTCAAAGGGCTTACGATTTTGCAGCCCAGGCACATCAAGGACAACTACGCCATTCCGGTGAAGCATACATTATCCATCCACTGGCGGTAGTGGAAATATTGGTTATGCTTCAGTTGGATGATATTACTTTGGTTGCCGGGCTCTTACATGATGTGGTCGAGGATACTAATGTTTCAATTGAGGAAATAGAGAAATTGTTTGGTCGAGAAGTTGCTGTACTGGTTGACGGTGTGACTAAATTAAATAGATTGGAATATAAGTCAAAAGAAGAGCAGCAGGTAGAAAATTTACGTAAAATGTTTCTGGCAATGGCGAAGGATATTAGAGTCATTTTGATTAAACTTGCTGATCGTCTGCATAATATGCGCACCCTGGGCTATCATTCTTTAGAAAGGCAAAAGGAAATTGCTGAGGAAACATTGGAAATTTTTGCTCCATTAGCACACCGGTTGGGGATTTTTAAAATCAAGTGGGAATTAGAAGATTTATCACTCAGGTATTTGGAACCGGATAAGTTCTATAGTCTTGTAGAGCAAATAGCGATGAAGAGACAGGAACGGGAAAAATATGTAGAAGAGATTTGTCAACAATTGGGACAAAAACTAAAACAGGTAGGGTTGGTAGCTGAAGTTGTGGGGCGGCCCAAAAATCTCTATAGCATTTATAAAAAAATGATTCAGCAGCAAAAGGAACTAAGTGAGATTTTTGATTTAGTAGCTGTCCGAGTAATTGTGGATAATGTAAAAGACTGTTACGGGGCTTTGGGAATTATCCATACTATGTGGAAGCCTATTCCGGGACGCTTTAAAGATTATATTGCGATGCCCAAACAGAATATGTACCAATCTATTCATACGACCGTTATTGGATCCAAAGGAGAGCCCTTTGAAATCCAGATTCGCACCTGGGATATGCATAGGACATCTGAATATGGGATTGCGGCCCATTGGCGTTATAAAGAAGGTAAAAGCGGAGATAAAGATTTTGAAGAAAAGCTGGCCTGGCTGCGCCAAATGCTAGAGTGGCAGCAGGAATTGCGTGATGCTAGGGAGTTTATGGAATCTATTCGGATTGATTTGTTTGCTGATTCTGTATATGTTTTTACCCCTAAGGGAGATGTAGTAGAACTTCCGGCTGGGTCTGTTCCCATTGACTTTGCTTATCGTGTGCATACCCAAATCGGACATTGGTGTATTGGGGCTAAAGTTAACGGGAAAATTGTTCCCATTGACTATAAACTAAATAACGGAGACATAGTAGAGATTCTTACCCTAAAAGGAAGTGCACCCAGTCGAGACTGGTTGAAGATTGTTAAAACAACTCAAGCAAAAAATCGGATTAGGCAGTGGTTCAAAAAGGAAAAAAGAGATGAGAACTTACAACGGGGCAGGGAGCTATTAGAAAAAGAAATAAAGAAATATGGCCAAGAAATATCCTATTTCTTCAAGCCGGAGAGGCTGCAGGACGCTGCTAGACGGTTTAATTATCAATCGGGGGAAGACCTCATTATAGCTGTGGGAGATGGGATAGTTTCGCCTATTCAAGTGCTAACCAAGATTAAGGAGGATCTGAAAAAAGAGAAGGATGTTTCTCTTGCTCCGCCGGAATTAAAGCCGTGGAAAGATACCGGCAAGCATTCCAAAGGGATATTGGTACGTGGAGTCGATAATGCGATGGTTAGACTCTCCCGCTGTTGTAACCCCTTGCCGGGAGATCCTATTATTGGCTATATTACCCGGGGAAGAGGAGTATCAATTCACAGGGTGGATTGCCCAAATGTTGTGCAAAATTACCAGCATGAAAAAGAACGTTTGATAGAAGTATCTTGGGATACAGGAAGTGAAGGATTTTATCAGGTAGAGATCGAAGCAATTTCTTTGGATCGACCACGCCTTGCCATGGATATTATGACTGCGATTGCCGATACCAAAACGACAATTAATTCTGTTCATGCCCGGGCTACTAAAAATAAGCTGGCCTCGGTAAACGTCAAAATTGAAATCCGAAGTCTGGACCACCTGGATTATATTATGAACAAACTAAGACGATTGAAAGATGTCATTGAGGTTAAAAGGGTTACACCGGGAAGTATGTAAAAGTTAATTCTAAATATCTTGGAAACAGGGGGATAGGGATTATATAGATTAGAGGATAAAATAATTTGTGTGAGGTTTTCAATATGCGTGCTGTTATTCAAAGAGTAAAGAAAGGTTCTGTATCTGTTGATGGAAATATTGTCGGGGCAATCGGACCTGGTCTTGTTGTTTTAATTGGGGTAGGTATTGGGGATACCGTTGATGATGTTCTTTACCTAGCGGAGAAAACTGCTAACCTGCGCATATTTGCCGATACTGAGGACAAAATGAACCTGTCTGTCCGGGATATGAAAGGTGAGGTGCTGGCTGTTTCCCAATTCACCTTATATGCCGATTGTCGGAAAGGCAGACGCCCGGGCTTTTCGCAAGCAGCTTTACCGAAGGAGGCAAATCTTTTATATGAAAAATATGTTACCAGCCTAAGGGGAATGGGCTTGAATGTAAAAACAGGTATATTTCAAGCAGATATGGTGGTTTCTATTGAAAACGATGGGCCGGTGACAATACTATTGGACAGTAAAAAAGCATTTTAGAGAGCAAGAAAAACAAATCAAAGAGTATGGAACGGAGTGATAAAATGATTATTAAGGTTTTACAGGTGGGCATGATTGGGACAAATTGTTTTATTGTGGGTTGTCCCCAAACCAACGAAGCAATGATCATAGATCCGGGGGACGAAGGTGAAAAAATTATGGACGTGGTGAAAAAGAGTGGCTTAAAAGTAACGTCCATTGTTAATACTCACGGACACTGGGATCATATTGGCGCAAATCAAAAGGTTAAGGAATTATCCGGAGCACCTATGATGATCCACGAAAAAGATGCAGCCTTTCTTACAGATGGTAAGCTTAACATGGCATCTTTTATGAGGGACGAGGGAAAAGGTCCTGCAGCAGATATTATCTTGAAAGAGGGAGATAATATCAAGGTTGGACAACTGGTTTTCAAGGTTTTACACACCCCCGGACACACTCCCGGTGGGATTTCCCTAGTTGGTGACAAAACAGTGTTTGTTGGGGATACCCTGTTTTTTGGGTCTATTGGTCGGACTGATTTACCGGGTGGAGATTATAAAGTGTTAATTAATTCAATAAAAGAAAAATTGCTTCCCTTAGGCGATGATTTTGTGGTTTACCCTGGTCATGGGCCCCAAACCAGTATTGGAAAGGAGAAAAAAAGCAATCCATTTATAGTATGATAGCTTAAAAAACCTAATTATCGGTGATTATATGAATTTGGATTTTGAGAGTAATAGGCCGGAATTATTACATACATTAGAAGATGTTATTCGGATTTTTATGCCGGGTGTAAAGTTTGCAAGTATAAATGCCAGTGCCAAGCTTCGCATTCATGTGGAAAGTAATGAAGACATACAAGTTTTGGCGCAGCTCATTAATAATAATTGTCTTGAGGAGAAGATAAGGGAAGGATATCACCAGGATGAAGAGCCGGATAATCAAGTTAGGCGCCTTGTACGTTTAGCTGTTTATCAATTACTTCTGAAAAAGACGGGAGGTCCTGGCTCACCTTGGGGGGTACTGACAGGGGTCAGACCGACAAAAATTGTGCATCGCTGGCTGGATCAGGGTCGAACTCTCGAAGAGGTAGAAAGGAATTTAATCCACCGATATACTTTGGCTGAAGAGAAAGCCCGACTTTTGGTTCAAGTAGCCAGGGTTCAACGTCCTTTTCTTCTTTCCATAAGCTCTCTGAAACCGGTTAGTATCTATATGGGCATTCCATTTTGTCCTACTCGTTGTGTTTATTGTTCCTTTGCCGGAGAACCAATCAACCGCGCGGGGGCTCTCGTTCCGGCATATTTAAGTGCTCTGCGGGAAGAAATTGCATCAGTTAGGCAATTGATAGCGGAGTTTAATTTGCATGTACAGGCGGTTTATCTAGGAGGGGGAACACCTACCTGTTTAAGTGAATCGGATTTTGACGGACTGTTAACATTTATCAGAGAGAGTATCCCCTGGGCGGGGGTTAGGGAGTTTACCGTAGAAGCAGGACGTCCGGATACTTTAGATAAAACGAAATTTCAAATAATGAAAGAATCCGGTGTCACCCGAGTAAGCATTAATCCCCAGACAATGCACCAGGAAACACTGGATTTAATCGGTCGGAAACATTCTGTTGAGGAAATAATTGAAAAATATTATCAGGCCATTGAGATGAAGTTTGATATAAACATGGATTTGATACTTGGCCTACCTGGGGAGACCCCTGACCATGTGGAAAGTACCATGGAACAGATGGCAAAGCTTAAACCTGATAATTTAACGGTGCATACTTTGGCTCTAAAGAGAAACTCGGTCATCAACAGGGAACGAGGCACCTTCCGGCTTGCAAATTCCAAAGATGCAGAGGAGATGCTCGAGATATCGAGAAAAAAGGCACGGGAAATGGGTATGTATCCTTATTATCTTTACCGGCAAAAAAATATTTTAGGACAGTTGGAAAATACGGGCTATTGTTTTCCAGGAAAGGAATGCCTTTATAATATTAGTATAATGGAGGAGCGCCAGACTATTATTGGCTTGGGTGTGGGAGCAGGGTCCAAATTTGTGAATTCTCAAGGCCAACTGGAAGATGCCGTTTATAATCCGAAGGATATTATCTATTATCTTAAGCAATTAAACCTATTAACAAAGAAGAAAATTGACAAACTGGTATCAATTGTATAAAATAAATGGCAGTCAGATTGATATTTGTACTATCAATAATAAGAGGCAATTGGTTTTGCTTTGATGATCTTTACTTTGAGATAGGAAAATCCAATCTCACGAAGAATTGTTCATAAACTGAAGGCAGTGAACGGGAGTTTTGCTGTACGGGTTTTCGCAGGGAGGAAGAGCCGCGACTGGAAGCTTTTCCAAAACCTCATGCAAAAGGACACCCGGGAGCCGGTACCTGAAAAGGGTGCCCGGAACCAACCGTTATCTGGCTTAAGTGGGATAGCACTATCCAATAGGGGTGGCACCGCGGGAAATACTCTCGTCCCTGATGATATTTTTGTCGTCAGTACGGGAGTTTTTTAGTTGGTTGAGTATTTTTTCAGCCGGAAAGTGTGTTGACACCGGTTGTCTGAGGATAGTCTGTGCCTAAAGAGATATGATGAATTAAAAGGAGGTTTTTTATGTGCTGACGACCAGACCCAGGGGAACCAATGATTTTTTACCCGGGGAAACGGAAAAGTGGCAGTACTTGGAGGAATTATTGAGAACGGTATGCTGGGAGTTTGGCTACCGGGAAATTCGCATTCCGATATTTGAACATACAGAATTGTTTCAGCGTGGTGTCGGAGAAACAACTGATATTGTTTCTAAGGAGATGTATACATTTTTTGATCGGAGTGAACGCAGCATAACACTGAGGCCTGAAGGGACTGCATCCACCGCCAGAGCTTATCTGGAACACAAGATGTATGCACTTCCCCAGCCGACAAAACTTTTTTACATGGGCCCGATGTTTAGGTATGAAAGGCCACAGGCAGGCCGCTATCGGCAGTTTCATCAGTTTGGAGTAGAGGCCTTTGGCAGTTCTGAACCAGCCGTTGACGCCGAAGTGATTGGGTTAGCCATGGAAATTTACCGGCGTTTGGGGTTAAATGGATTGGAAGTGCATTTAAACAGTGTGGGCTGTCCAAACTGTCGAAAAAAACATCGGGAAAAGCTGCAAGAATTTCTTAAAAAGCATTTAAATGGGTTTTGCCCAGATTGTCGGGAGCGATTTGAAAAAAATCCCTTGCGCATTTTAGACTGTAAGAATGCCAAATGCCAGGAGTTGTCACAGGGGGCTCCAACCACTCTGGATTGTCTCTGCCCAGAGTGTGGGGAGCATTTTGGCAAAGTTAAGAGTTATCTGGACTTAGCCGAAATAAAATATGTGATTGACGAACGATTGGTGCGCGGACTGGACTATTATACAAAGACCGCTTTTGAAATCATCGTCAAAGAGATTGGTGCCCAGAGTGCGATTTGCGGGGGTGGAAGGTATGACGGCTTAATTGAATCTTTGGGTGGGGAGCCAACACCGGGAGTAGGGTTTGCTCTGGGGATGGAGAGAATTTTTCCTACCTTGGAAACACAGGGAATAAATATTTCCATTGAGAAACCGCTGGATGTTTTTGTAGCAACACTAGGGGATGAGGCAGATAAAATAGGTTTCCAAATTTTAATGAAATTAAGGCAAGAAGGAGTCAATAGCGAAAAAGATTTTCTTGGAAGAAGCTTAAAAGCCCAGATGAAGCATGCCGGCCGGTTTAATGCACGCATTGCATTAATAATCGGAGAAACCGAGTTGAGCCGGGGAGTGGCAGTTTTGCGCTGGATGGATACTTCTGAACAAAGTGAAGTTTCTTTAAATAATGTTGTTAAGGCTGTAAAAGAAAAATTATTTTAAAGTTATCCTATGGGAGGAATGAAAGTGTCGGAATCAATGGTGGGAATGAAAAGGACACATTATTGCGGAAGACTGACAATTGCTAATGCCGGGGAGACAGTAACATTAATGGGCTGGGTTCAGCGCAGGAGAGATCACGGGGGATTAATTTTTGTTGATCTGCGTGATCGGTCCGGAGTTATCCAAGTTGTTTTTAGCCCGGAGGTTTCGGGAGAATTTTTCTCCAAAGCTGAAGCGGTGCGTAATGAATATGTTTTAGCTGTAACCGGAAAGGTCGGGCCCCGTCCGGAAGGTACAGTAAATCCTAATTTGGCTACAGGCGCACTTGAGGTATATGCAACGGAGCTTCGTGTTTTAAACGCGGCGAAAACTCCTCCTTTTTATATTGAGGATGAGATTGATGTAGACGAGACTCTGCGGTTAAAATACCGTTACCTTGATTTGCGTCGGCCTGAGATGCAGAAAGCATTAATCATGCGGCACAAGACAACCATGGCGATCCGTCGTTTTATGGATGAGAAAGGATTCCTGGAAATTGAAACACCCATGCTGACAATTAGTTCTCCGGAAGGTGCAAGGGATTACCTGGTACCGAGCCGGGTTCACCCGGGAGAATTTTTTGCTTTGCCCCAATCACCCCAGCTTTTCAAACAGATTTTGATGGTAGCTGGTATGGAAAAATATTTTCAAATAGTGCGCTGTTTCCGAGATGAAGACCTGCGTGCCGACCGGCAGCCGGAATTCACCCAGCTGGACATTGAAATGTCATTTGTAGAACGTGAGGATATTCAGAGTTTAATGGAAGAAATGATTGCTTTTGTTTTTGATAGGGTATTAGGAAAAACTGTACCTATCCCGTTTCCCAGGTTAAGCTATGCGGAAGCTATGGATAGATATGGTTCTGACAAACCTGATTTAAGATTTGATCTGCCGCTGGTAAATGTCAGTGATATTGCTGAAGCCTCCGAGTTTAAGGTCTTTGCCGGAGCAGTAAAAAACGGTGGACAAGTAAAAGGAGTAAATGCTTCTGGTTGTGGGCGTTATTCGCGCAAAGAGCTTGATGATCTGACCAATTACGTTGGTATTTTTGGAGCAAAAGGTTTGGCCTGGATGATTGTAACAGATGAAGGGGTTAAATCACCCATTGCTAAGTTTTTTAAGGATGGTCAGATAGCAGAGCTGTTAGATCGCATGGAGGCAAAACCGGGAGATCTTTTGCTTTTTGTCGCAGATAAACCGGGTGTTGTTGCGGATAGTTTAGGTCACTTGAGAGAAGAGATTGCCCGCAGAGAAGGTTTAATTGATGCTGAGGCGCTGAAATTTGCCTGGGTGGTTGATTTCCCACTATTTGAATATGATGAAGATGAAAAACGTTGGGTTGCGATGCATCACCCGTTTACATCTCCTAAGGATGAGGATTTGGAACTATTGGAAAAAGACCCGGGTAAAGTGAGGGCTAAAGCTTATGATATGGTTTTAAATGGGGTTGAACTTGGGGGAGGAAGCATTAGGATTCATCGCCGTCCTGTCCAAGAGCAGATGTTCAAGTTACTTGGCCTATCACCGGAAGAGGCTAAGGAAAAATTTGGCTACCTATTGGAAGCTTTTGAATATGGTACTCCACCCCATGGGGGAATTGCCTTTGGGATTGACCGTATGGTGATGCTGATGGCCGGCCGGGAGTCAATTAGAGATGTCATTGCATTTCCCAAAACTCAAAGTGCCACCGATATGATGGTCCAGGCACCGGGATCAGTAACTGCCAAACAGCTAAAGGAATTACATATTAAGCTTGATGTGCTGCCAAAAAAATAAAGTAAATAATGTAAATTAAAGATAATCCCCTACGATTATAAAGAGGTGTCAAGGTTTTAACAACTTTGCGCTACTTGAAAAAAGCAAGTGTGTGTGATAATATTTAAGTGAAAAAAGCGCCCTGCAATGTACGTGAATTCGCCGATATGTTTTGAGCCAACACCGTTAAAAAGGGAACCAGACTCTGGGTGTAGCCTATATGCCTCTTTCGAAGGGGACATAGAAAGCATTCAGGAGGTGCCCACCTGCTGAGAGCAGGTTCAAAACTACGGCCCCACGGCATTTGTGGGGTATTTTTGTTATTAAATTTGCTGGAATGTTAGTAGAGAGACTGAATACTTGGCAAGTGGATAAATGCGGTTAAAATGCTTAATGAGTTGACATTTGGTCGGTTTAACAGAGAAAATTTGGAAACACTAATTGTCAAACTGTAATAAACATTATATAATCTAATAGGTATACCAGGCAGGGGTACCCTAGGAGGTTAGAGATAATGGAAAAATGCCCGCAGGAGAACATTATACAAAGATTAAAAAAAATTGAAGGTCAAGTAAAAGGTATCCAACGGATGATTGAGGATGGAAAAAGATGTACAGATATTTTAGTGCAGATTGCAGCTATTCGTGCTGCCATTAATAAAGTCGGGGTAATTGTTTTTGAGAATCATACCAGAGAATGTTTAAAAACAGCAATAAAAGAAAACAAAGAAGATGAAACGATTGAAAAATTAATACATATAATGGCGAAATTTACAAGCTAGAGGAGTCGAAAATATGGAAACAATAATTATTGCCGTATTAATTGTTTTTTTAATTTATCGGGTTGTATCAGGAAAAGGTGTTTGTTGAGGTGTATCCCATTCTTCCGGTAGGGAAGAAAGTATCAATGAGGAAAGTACTCAAAAAGATAAATTAATTAAGTGAAGGGAGAATAAAAATGGCGGGCGAGATGGTTCAAACTTTTACCGATGCAAATTTTGAAACTAATGTACAAAATGTTGGAAAACCTGTATTGGTTGATTTTTGGGCTGCATGGTGCGGACCCTGCAAAATGATTGCTCCAGTGATTGATGAGATTGCCAGAGAGTTTGAAGGAAAGCTTCTTGTAGGTAAATTAAATGTTGACGAGAATGGTATGACTGCCGCTAAATTTGGTGTGATGAGTATTCCTACTCTAGTAATATTTAAAGATGGGAACGAGGTTCAGCGCATTGTTGGTTATAAGTCCAAAAATGAGCTGATCGGAATTTTAAACACGATTGTTTAAAGATTGGGTAACCTATGCGCAGTTTGTTGTAAATCTTCTTTCAATAAGCAAGACCGGGTAACCGGTCTTTTTCTAAAACTACGGTATAGGCGATGTTATCCGGAGGAGTGTTTGTATGGATTTATTTGAATATTCCCGGGGAGAAATTTTAAAAAAGGCTGCTCCCCTGGCTGCAAGGATGCGTCCTCGTAACCTGGACGAATTTGTCGGTCAAGATGAAGTGGTAGGTAAAGGTTCGCTGTTACGACGGTCAATTGAGGCAGATCGGCTCTCATCTCTTATTTTTTTTGGGCCTCCGGGTTGCGGAAAAACTACCTTAGCCCAGGTAATTGCGCAGACCACTAAAGGTTGTTTTGAACAGCTAAGTGCAGTGTCTGCAGGCATAGCCGATGTGCGCAGAGTCATTCAGGATGCTCGGGAAAGGTTAGGGTTATATAGTAAGAGAACGATTCTCTTTATTGATGAAATTCATCGGTTTAACAAGACGCAGCAGGATGCCCTTCTACCGGCAGTGGAGGAAGGTACCGTTATTCTAATTGGTGCGACAACAGAAAACCCATATTTTGAAGTTAATTCTGCTCTTGTATCCCGATCGAGAATTTTTCAGTTGAAGCAACTAAAAGCAGAAGATATTGAAAAAATTTTACAAAATGCCATTAAAGATCCGGACAGGGGCTTAGGGAATTATCAGCTAAAAATTGATCATGATGCTTTAAAACATCTCATCAATACTTCCGCCGGTGATGCTCGAATAGCATTGAATTCATTAGAATTGGCAGTTGTTACTACCCCTCCCGATAATGATGGTATACGCAAGATTACTTTGGAAGTAGCGGAGCAGTCTATCCAAAGACGCGCGGTAAAATATGACAAAACAGGTGATTCTCACTACGATGTTATTTCCGCATTCATTAAGAGTATGCGTGGGTCTGACCCTAATGCAACTCTTTATTGGTTAGCCCGGATGTTGGATGCAGGTGAAGATCCCCAATTTATTATGAGAAGGATTGTTATCTGCGCGGCAGAAGATATAGGCTTGGCAGACCCACAAGCATTGGTGGTAGCTACAGCGGCAGCACAAGCTCTTGCATTTGTGGGATTGCCGGAGGCTCGCTTACCGATAGCTCAGGCAGCACTTTATGTGGCATGTGCTCCTAAATCCAATGCGGTTATCCAGGGTATTGATGCTGCTTTATCGGACATTAAAAATGGGCCTCCTGGGGAAGTACCTGTTCATCTTAGGGATGCTCACTATGCTAAAGCTGAAAAACTTGGGTATGGTATTGAATATAAGTATCCTCATAATTATCCGGGAAATTATGTTTCTCAGGTGTATTTGCCCCATGGGTTAACCGGTGCAAGGTATTATTATCCGACAGAGAACGGCCAGGAAAAAATAATTAAAATGCATTTGAAAGAGTTAGATAATAAACACAGAGGGAAATTGTCGGATTGAATTTACCAAATTGACATATTACTGGTAAGTTGATAAAATTTTTAGTTAGGAAACTCTATTAGTTTATACATATCTAAGGTAATTCTATCCTTTCTAAAAGTTTTCATAATTACTATAGTTATTAATCCGGAAGAGAAAGAAGGAGAAGTTGCATGCAAACAATATATTTAGATCACAGTGCTACGACTCCGGTACTTCCTGAAGTGCTTCATACGATGCTTCCTTTTCTAAGAGAGCATTATGGCAATGCTTCCAGTATTTATCGGATCGGACGGGAGAGCCGGAAAGCAGTTGAAGAGGCTCGCCGACAGGTGGCGAATTTAATTGGATCAGAAACGGACGAAATTTACTTTACCAGTGGTGGCACAGAAGCTGATAATATGGCGGTTTTTGGGGCAGTTGCTGCGAGTGGAGAAAAGGGAAAGCACATTATTACTTCACGTATGGAGCACCATGCTATTCTGCATCCCTGTGAAGAATTAGAAAAACGCGGATATGAGGTTACTTATCTTTCTCCTGATGACAAGGGTTTGATTCGAGTTGAAGATCTAAAAAATGCCGTTAGGGATGACACAATTTTAATAACTATCATGCATGTCAATAATGAAGTTGGCACTATTCAGCCCATTAGAGAGATTGGACAGATTGCCAGGGAAAAAGGAATTATTTTTCATACGGATGCTGTGCAAAGTGTTGGTAAAATCCCGGTCGATGTTAAGGAACTGGGAGTAGATCTCTTGTCTCTATCAGCTCATAAAATTTATGGGCCAAAAGGTGTTGGTGCATTGTTTATTCGCAGGAATACTTCTATTGCGCCTGTTCTTTTCGGTGGAGGACAGGAAAGAAAACGGCGCCCAGGGACGGAAAATGTACCGGGGATAGTTGGTTTTGGTAAGGCAGCTGAAATTGCTCAAAGAGACCTAGCAGTTGATCGCGAAAGAATTACTTACTTAAGGGACAAGCTGATTGATGGTATTCTGTCTTCTATTTCACATACGCAGCTTAACGGGGACCGGCAAAAAAGGATTCCCCATAATGCTAATTTTAGTTTTCGCTTTGTGGAAGGAGAGTCACTTTTATTGATGCTGGATATGCAGAATATTGCAGCGTCCAGTGGTTCAGCATGTACTTCTGGATCGACTGATCCTTCCCATGTACTTCTTGCTATGGGGATTCCTTTTGATGTGGCCTTTGGCTCTCTCCGTTTTACACTGGGAAAAGAAAACACCGAAGAAGATATTGATTATGTATTGAAAGTGCTTCCACCAATCGTGGAAAGGCTTCGGGCTATGTCGCCTACTGCAATTCAAGGTCAAAATTGGGGAGATGATAAGAAGGAGGGGGCTCTATGTACAACGAGATAATTATGGATCATTTTCAAAATCCCCGTAATGTAGGGGAAAGTTCCAGGAAAGATGGGGTAGGCCAGGTGGGCAGTCCTGTTTGTGGTGATACCACCATGATTTACCTTGATATTGAGGAAGGAAGAATTCAAGATATTAAATTCAAAACCTTGGGATGTGCTGCTGCTATTGCTTCCAGCAGTATGCTGACGGAAATGGTAAAAGGAAAAACTTTGGAAGAAGCAAAACGAATAAGCACCCAAGATATTGTCAATGCTTTAGGAGGTCTTCCTGAAGCAAAAGTTCATTGTTCTGTTTTGGCAGGAGATGCATTGAAGGCGGCAATTGAAGATTATGAAAACAAGCAGAATAAGGAATAATTGTTCTAGCAGGAGGTGCTCATACTTTTGGGGCACCCTTTATTTTGAATGAATTAATGGGAGTGTACTAATTGGTGAACAGTTCAAAAACGGTTTTGGTAGCAATGAGCGGCGGGGTAGATTCTTCAGTGACTGCAGCTCTTTTAAAGGAGCAAGGTTACCGGTTGATTGGAGTGACGATGCAGCTTTGGCCGGAAGATGAGCCTGATCCTAGAGGGTCAGGGGGATGCTGTAATCTTTCGGCAGTGGAAGATGCCAGGCGGGTTGCTTTTACTTTAGATATCCCTTTTTATGTGATGAATTTTCGAGATTTATTTCAAGAAAAAGTGATTGATTACTTTATCCATGAATATATGAGCGGAAAAACTCCCAATCCTTGTATTGCCTGTAACCAATATGTGAAGTTTGCTGCTCTCTTACATAAAGCAGTGGCTATTGGTGCCGATTACATTGCCACAGGACACTATGCGCGGATTTCTTTTGATCCCCAATTTAATCGCTTTGTCATGAAAAAAGCTTTGGACGGCAAAAAGGATCAGACCTATGTTTTATACGGTTTTACTCAGGATCAGCTGTCCCGGACAATGTTGCCTTTAGGGGAATACACTAAACTTCAGATTAGGGAAAAAGCAAGAGAATTAGGGCTGTCTGTGGCGGATAAACCAGAGAGCCAGGAAATCTGTTTTGTTACTGACAACAATTATCGCAGGTTTATCAACGAAAAAGCCGGGGATAAAATTAAACCGGGACCTTTTCTTGATACAAAAGGCAACGTGATCGGCGAGCATGAAGGCTTACCCTATTATACAATTGGCCAGCGTAAAGGTTTGGGCATGGCGTTGGGTAAACCGGCATATGTGGTTGACATTGATCCCTCAAAAAATGCGGTTATTATTGGTGAAAAAGAAGACTTAATGGGAGCTTCCTTGATAGCCGATAAGAACAATTTTATTCTCATGGATCGCCTGGAAAAACCAATGGATGTAACCGTAAAAATTAGATATAAGGCAGAGGAAGTGCCAGCAACAATTTTACCTTTGGATGATGGACGGGTGAAGGTGGAATTTAAAGAACCGGAAAGGGCAATTACTCCGGGACAGGCGGTTGTTTATTATTGGAATGATTATGTGGTGGGTGGAGGAGTTATTCAGTAAACTGAAAATCTAAAATGAATTTGAAGAAAATCGCTTTAGGCGATTTTTTTCTGTCTTGTTGGCAATAATACTAATAATGATGGAGGTGTGTTTTTTGCACTTCAGTAAAGAGATTAAAGATCTGCCGGTTATTTCTCTTGAGGACGGTATTGAATTAGGCCGGGTGGTAGACTTAATTGTCAATTTAGAAGTCGGCAGAGTTGACGGGATAGTTTTAGAAAATAGATCTATTTTTCAAAGCGGCAGATTTATTCAATTGGAAGATGTAATAAGTATGGGTAGAGATGCGATAACAGTAAATTCCAAAAGTGCCGTCCAAAATGAACCGGAAAAAAATAAAAGAAAGATTTCTTGGCTCTCCAGAGTGGAGGAGAATGTTTATTCTACCGGAGGAACAGATCTGGGAATAATTAAAGATATTATATTTAGTTTTCCAGACGGTATTATAACGGGTATTGAGCTCTCCGGCGGCCTTTGGGCCGACTTGAACCAGGGACGGAAGATGGTTCTATGGGAAAGTGTCACCCAAGGGAACGGGAGTAATTTGATTTTGGATTCGAGTCAGGAAAACATTTGGCAATAAAAAGGTAGGTGTAAAAAATGGGTTGTCCCGTATGTAATGGTCGGGAAGTTGGTAAAATAGGATCTAACCAATATTTCTGCTGGAACTGTCTGGTGGAGTTTAATGATCAGGATGAAGTTTTTGAAATTGCTGAGGACGGAACTTTATCTAACGTCTCTAAATAATGGGAGGTGAGACAGGATGAACAAATCGTTTGTTCAGGGAATAATTGCCGGAAGTATCTTGGGTACCTTAATTGGGATGATTAGTACTCCGCAAAAAAAGCCTGTTCAAGAAGCTGCCCGCAAGATAATTAACACTGAAATGGATATGGGGAAAAATACACGCAAGGTGTTAAAAGGTATTCGAAGAAATGTCTCCCAAATAATAAAATAGGTTTCAATCAGTGAGGGTAACCTCACTTTTTCTATGTTTACAATTTGGCAGATACTTTTATGATACCGCTTATTAATGGAAGGGAAAAGGGTACGATAATTCTAGATAAAATGATTATCCATTTAGTGAATTTATCGATTTTCAGTTGTATTTAGCTTAAAGCATTGGCTTAAAAGCGGGTGAAGGTGTGGAACGGAGAAAAATATGGTTGATTAGTTTGACGATTGGGTTGACAGGCGGTATTCTAATTTTCATGTACCATATCAGGGTGATACTGACGCCTTTTTTCCTATCGATTATATTTGCGTACATTCTTTTGCCTGGTGTTGAGACACTGGTAAAAAGGCAGATTCCGATTTCACTGGCTATCTTAATCATTTATTTGACAGTAGCAGCAGTGGTTGCAGTATTGATTCTTTATGTTTTCCCAGGAATATTTGCTGAATTAAACAGATTTGCGGAAACAGTTCCCTTATATACCGGTCAAATACAGGTTTGGCTTAGCCAGCTACACGAAGTATATAACCGTTTTAATATCCCCGAGGGTATTAGGCAAGTTATTGATGAAACAATATTATTGGTGGAAAAAACGCTCATCCAAGCAGCTCGTAATATAGCCCAAGGAATTATTGGTTTAGTAGGCCATGTTCTCAGCATTGTGATTGTTCCGGTTTTAACCTTTTATTTTTTAAAAGATCATGAGTTAATCTGCAAAAGAATAGTTTCTCTTCTTCCTCCTGCCTACCGGACAGAATTTTTAACTTTGTGGGCAAGAATTAATTCTGTGCTGCGCAAATTTATTCGGGGACATTTAAGCGTAGCTTGTATTGTCGGGACTTTGACAGGACTGGGATTAGCTTTAGTTGGTGTGGATTATGCGGTGACACTGGGGCTCATGGCGGGAGCGGCCGACATTATTCCTTATTTTGGCCCGATTATTGGAGCTTTGCCTGCCGTCTTTCTGGCTCTTCTTCAATCAAAAAAGTTAGCATTAAAGGTTGTATTAATTATGTTTATTGTTCAACAGTTAGAAAACAGTATTATTTCACCTAGAATTATTGGAGATAGTGTCGGAATTCATCCTTTAGCCATCATATTTGTTCTACTTATAGGAGGCTATTTTTGGGGTGTCTTGGGAATGCTTTTTGCAGTTCCTTTAGCTGTTGTCCTAAGGGTTTTAATTACTTATGTTTATCAAAAGGCTATAACATATAGAGCAAATTGACAACCCCATTAAATTCCTGTATAATTGTAAAAATTTAGATCAACAGTAGGCAGGTCAAGTCGCTCAGGATGTTTCGTTTTTTTATTGTCGGCTAAAAAGGTAGTTGCCTTTTATAACTTTGATAAAAAAGAGTGTATTTTTGTAAAAACATGCTAAAATAGAAAAGGCGGGGGTCCGGCTTTATTTTATTAATAATTAATGAGCCCGGGATGATGGTTTAGATTGATGTTAATGCTGCCGTTTTTTGCAGTTTTAATAATCAGGTGTAAATAGGTTGATTGAACTTAGTTTAAGATAGATGTTTTTAAATACCATCAACTGTGTTTGGGCCGACTCCTTCCCAGGGAAACCTGTGAAGAAGATGGGAGGTATATCATGACTGGAAACGAACTTCGAGAAAAATTTTTAAAGTTCTTTGAAAGCAAGGGGCATACTATTGTGCCCAGTTCATCATTAGTGCCCCATAATGATCCTACTTTACTTTTTACCAATGCTGGCATGAATCAGTTTAAAGATGTATTCTTAGGTTTAGACAAGCGCCCATATAGTAGGGCTACTACTGCCCAGAAATGTGTGCGCGCCGGAGGGAAGCATAATGATTTGGATACGGTGGGGAGAACAGCGCGGCACCATACCTTTTTTGAAATGATGGGCAACTTTTCGTTTGGGGACTATTTTAAACGAGATGCGATAACTTATGCATGGGAGTTTTTAACAGAGGTTATCGGACTGCCTAAAGAAAAATTGTATGCTACTATTTTTTATGATGATAATGAAGCTCATGACCTTTGGCTCGAGTTGACTGATATACCAAAAGAACGGATTATCAGGCTGGGCGAAAAGGATAATTTTTGGTCCATGGGAGAAACAGGTCCTTGTGGACCATGTAGTGAAATTTTAATTGACCGCGGTGAAAATTACCGGTGTGATGCTCCGGAATGTGCTATTGGAAAATGTGATTGTGACCGCTGGCTGGAATTATGGAATCTTGTTTTTATGCAGTATAACCGGGATGAAAAGGGTGTAATGACCCCTTTGCCTAAACCCAGTATTGATACGGGAATGGGATTGGAGCGGGTAGCATCCGTGCTCCAGGACGTATCATCGAATTATGATACGGATTTACTCCTCAAGCTTATTAGCTATATTGAAGGGGTAACTGGATTAAAGTATCGCCGTGATGAAAAGGGTTTTCCTTTCCGAGTTATTGCAGATCATGCCCGATCTTGTACCTTTCTTGTCGCTGACGGCGTATTACCCAGCAATGAAGGCCGGGGATATGTTTTAAGGAGAATTCTCAGGCGGGCGGCCCGTTTTGTCAAAGTGCTTGGTTGGGATGGCCCGTTTCTTTGTGATATGGTGCCGGTTGTGGTTGAACTTATGGGTGAGGCTTACCCAGAAATTAAAGAAAAGCAGGATTATATCCGCAAGGTAATTAGGATAGAAGAAGAGCGCTTCCATGAGACGCTGCAGGAAGGAATGAAAGTGGCCGGTGAAATTATTGCTAAAGTGAAACAAGGCGGACTGGAAAAGATTAGCGGAGCAGATGCATTTCTCCTTTATGACACCTATGGCTTTCCCCTTGATTTGACTGCAGATATTGCCGAAGAGAACGAGCTTACAGTCGACACAGCGGGATTTGAATCTGCCATGGAAAAGCAGCGGGAAAGAGCTCGGGCTGCTCGGCAGGATGCAAAAGCCTTTGATGAGGAACTGGTGCTGATACCTCTTTTAAAAGAGGTTCCGGAGACAAATTTCACCGGTTACAGCAGTTGTCATGGGGAAGGCAAGATACTTGCCATCGTGGTTGACGGTCAGAGAATCAACAAGATAAATCCGGGTGATCAAGGATATCTTATTCTTAATGAAACGCCTTTTTATGCTGAGCGAGGCGGTCAGACAGGAGACACAGGCGTAGTTATCGGTAAAGCAGGAATAGCGGAAATTAAAGATACCCAACTGATGGTTAACGGTATTGTCCTGCATCGTTTCACATTGAAAGAAGGCTTCCTGACCGTAGGCGAGCAGGTAACATTAGAGGTAGATGTTGAAAGGAGACGGGCAATTGCTCGCAATCATACGGCAACCCATCTAATTCATAAAGCGCTGAAGCAAGTGGTTGGAGAACATGCTAACCAAGCAGGATCTTTGGTGGCACCGGACAGGCTGCGTTTTGATTTCTCCCATTTTGCCGCCATTCGGGATGAAGAACTGGAACAGGTTGAAGACATTGTTAATAGGGAAGTATTAAACAACATACCTGTTGAAACACTGGAAACAAACCTGGATGATGCGAAAAAAATGGGCGCTACTGCTCTTTTTGGAGAGAAATACGGCGATTGTGTCAGGGTGGTTAAGATGGGGGATTTTAGCATAGAATTGTGTGGGGGTACCCATTGTTCTTCCACCGGTGAGGTAGGATTGGTAAAATTAATTAGCGAGTCCGGGATTGGCGCGGGGTTAAGAAGGATTGAAGCAGTAACCGGTGATTATGCCCGTGACTATTTCCGCAAAGAAGAAAAGGTATTAAAAGAAGCAGCACTAGCGCTAAAAACTCTACCCCATGAGGTAGGGAAAAAGATAGAAATATTGCTTCAGGAATTAAAACAGAAAGAAAAAGAGATAGAAGCATTGCAGGCAAAATTAGCTAAACAGGCAACTGGTGATATTCTCAACCAGGTAGTAACGATAAAGGGAATTAAAGCAATTATTGCCCAAGTTCAGGTGCCTGACATGAATGGTCTGCGTTCCTTAGCAGATTTAATCAGGGATAAGCTAGGGTCTGGGGTTGTTGTTTTAGGGGCAACGTCAAAAGATAAAGTTAACTTTGTGACAATGATTACTCCGGATCTGGTACAAAAAGGACTCCATGCAGGAAATATCATAAAAGAAACAGCAAAAGTTGCCGGTGGCGGCGGAGGAGGACGTCCTGATATGGCTCAAGCCGGAGGCAAGAAACCTGAGATGACTTCACAAGCTTTGGATAAGGCTCGAGAGATAATTACGGCTCAAATAAGCAAGGGACAGAACTAGGATAATAATCCTTTATAAAAAACAGGACATGATAAAGGAATAAAGGTTTTTTCGGCGAATACTAATATTATCCAAATGGAGGTGATTTTGTGGCTGGAGAAAACATAGAAGAAACTATGTGTTTTCAAGTTGCTAAAGAAGAAGAATTAAATGCCAGGGATGTTCTATTCTCCGTGTATGGTGCACTCAAAGAAAAAGGATATAATCCCATTAACCAGTTGGTAGGATATTTGATTTCTGGTGATCCAGCCTATATCACCAGTCATAAACAAGCCAGGAGTTTAATTCGCCGTGTGGAACGTGATGATCTTTTAGAAGAACTGGTGAAGAGTTATTTGGAGGAAAAAAATTAGAGACGGCCGAGAGGCCGTCTCGCTTTGTATAGGCAATAGTTGAGGTGTTACTTATGAAATATGCAAGATTAGGGAAAACTCCCTTTACAGTATCCAAAATTTGTTTTGGCGCATTACCAATGGGCCCGCTCCAGAGTAGTTTAAGCATAACTAAGGGAAAAGAAGTGATCAGGACAGCTCTTGAACTTGGGGTCAATTTTATCGATACAGCTCAAACATATGGGACATATCCTTATATAAAAGCAGCATTAAAAGGATGGCATCGGGATGTGATAGTTGCCACCAAATCCTATGCCTTTTCCCGAGAGGTTATGGCGAAAAGCCTGGAAGATGCCCGAAAAGGCTTGGACCGAGACAAGATCGATATTTTTGCTTTGCATGAGCAAGAATCCTGGCTTACTATCAAGGGACATTGGCAAGCGGTGGAATATTTACTGGAGGCCAAAGCGAAGGGGATTGTTGGTGCAGTGGGAATTTCAACCCATGCAGTAGATGCGGTTAGAGCAGCAACAGGTATTAAAGAAATTGAGGTGATTCATCCACTTTTAAATATGCAGGGATTGGGGATTCTTGATGGAACTCTTAAAGAAATGCTTGATGCTGTCAGATTGGCTGCATTAAAGGGAAAAGGTATTTACGGCATGAAGGCCATTGGCGGGGGAAACCTTGCCGGGAATGTTAAAGAAGCCTTAGCTTGGGCATTTAACTTAGACATGGTCCATTCTTTTGCTGTGGGAATGAAATCAGAAGCGGAGGTTAGAGTAAATGTTGCCTGGCTTTTGGGACAGGAACCGTCGATGGAGGATTTAAAAGAGGTACTGTACCGAAAAAAGGTGCTTCATATTGAAGAATGGTGTCTGGGATGCGGAAAATGCACTAAACTCTGTCCCCAGCAGGCATTAAGCATCGTGAATACAAGAGCGGTTGTCGAAGAGAAAAAGTGTCTGCTTTGTGGGTATTGTGCACGGGCATGCCGGGATTTCTGCATTAAAGTGATTTGATATGATCTTGTTTTTGATAACGGAGAATGCTTTAGTTAAAAGGGGAATGAAAAGTGAGAGTAATGGGCTTGGATGTGGGTGAACGAACCATCGGGGTAGCTATAAGTGATCCTTTCGGATGGACTGCTCAAGGAATTATGACGATTAAAAGATGCGATAACTTGGAAAAAGATATCATGCAATTGAAAGAACTGGTGAAGAACTATCAAGTAGCCAAAATTGTTGTCGGCCTACCAAAGAACATGAACGGAACCCTTGGTCCCTCGGCGGAAAGGTGTCAAGCTATGGCCGACACCTTGCAGGAGAGGATTGGACTACCGGTTGTTCTTTGGGATGAAAGGCTTTCCACCATGGCGGCAGAAAGAACTCTATTAGAAGGAAACATTTCACGCAAGAAAAGAAAACGGGTAATTGATAAGATGGCGGCAGTAATTATACTCCAGGGATATTTGGATTTTCAGCAAAAGAATAAAACGGACTGAATTTGGTTATAACTGTAAAGGAAACCATTGACATTGGTTAATCAATGGGATAAAATGAGCGTAATTTGAATAAATTGGGGTGTGGATATGACGGATTTTGAAGACCGCGAGGTAATTCTTCTGGATGAAGAAGGCAAAGAACACAAATTTGAAGTGTTGGATATTATCGAAGTTGACAGCGCTGAGTATGCTGTTTTAATGCCTGTAGAAGAAGATGAGGATTATGATCCTGATGAGGCAATCATTCTCAAGATTGGTCAAGATGAAAATGGAGAAGAAATTCTCTATGAAATTGAGGATGATGAGGAATGGGAAAAAGTTGCTGATGCTTATGATGAAATGATTGACGAGACAGATGAAGAAGATGAATAATTAGCGGTAAGGTAAGAATCCAATGGATAAATACGCAACTTCGGTTGTGTATTTTTTATTTTACGCAATCATAACATAAAAATGAGATAATTTATATGGGAGGACTCCTTTTTGCTTAAGGGTTTAGGCGAAAAAAAAGGTCGTTTACTTATTTCTATAGTTTTAGGGATTGTGGTTTTAGCAGCGGTTTGTGAGTATCGGATAATGAATGACAATAGACTTTTTTCCGGAGTCTCAATTCAGGGAAGAGATATGAGTGCAAAAACAACCGGAGAAACAGAAAAGCTCCTGGTGCCTATCTTTAATGAAGCCCTTTCCCGACATATAACTGTTAAACATGGTGAAATGAAATGGGTCTTTTTGGCTAAAGAAATGGGACTCCAAGCGGCACCGGAGGAAACCATTCGGCAGGCATGGTTGGTTGGACGCCAAGGTTTTTTTTGGCAACGCTGGGTGGAACGGTTAGCAGTGCGGAGACATAGAAAACAGGTACCGCTGATATTTCATCAGGATGATGAGGAGTTGAAAAAGGTCATCCTGCAAATCGCCGCTACTGTTGATACCGAACCCCAAAATGCCTTATTAAACATTACAAGAGATAATAAAATTCGGATTGAACCCAGTATTGAAGGGCAAAAGGTAGATGTAAACGAAACATTTTCAGCACTGGCAGAGACGTTGAAATCACCGGAGCAGTCCACTGTTGAACTAAAGGTAGTGGCGATAAAACCTGAGTTCACTACCGAAGATGTGGAGGAATGGGAAATCACCGGCGTTATTGCATCATTTTTTACTAATTTTGATCCGGGGAAAGAAAGCAGGTCTTCGAATATTAAGATTGCGGCTCATAAGTTGGACAGAGTTTTAGTCATGGGGCGTGAGGTTTTTTCGTTTAATGATGTTGTTGGCCCGCGCACTAAAGAAGCAGGGTATCAGGAATCTTTGGTGATTGAAAATAATGAGTTTACTCCAGGGGTAGGAGGGGGAGTCTGTCAAGTTTCTACTACTTTATATAATGCTGTCTTAAGGGCTAACTTTTCCATAGTGGAACGCATCCCCCATTCCCTGCCGGTTCCATATGCATCCCCAGGGATGGACGCCACTGTGGCTTATGATTGGGCAGATTTTAAGTTCCTTAATGATTTAAGGACGCCAGTTTTACTTCATACAGAATATAAACCCGGGAGCATTAAGATTATCATCTTTGGACCTGAGGGGAAAGTGCCGCGAGTTAATGTTTTTAGCCAGGTAGTTAAAGAAACAGAACCTGAGGAAGAAATTATTGAAGACCCGTCTGTACCTATGGGAACTCAGATAGTAGAAAAGCAGGGACAAAAAGGAATGGAGGTTGAAGTAATTAGAGAGGTAATAGAGGAAAACCAAGTGGTATTCCGAGAGGTTATTTCACGAGATACTTATAAGCCGGTGAAATCTGTCATCAGGGTTGCTCCAAAAAGCTAAATGGTTGTTTCAGGGCCGGTGACAGTGTATAATATACTGTGGTATAAAGCAGTTTTGATTGAAGTTGTTTAACTTAATTCTTCCGTAAGAAGTCGTTATTCAGGAACTGCAATTCTTATCCCCTCTATTTGAAGGGGACATCCTGTTTTCAGGATAAAATAAGGACGATCGGTCTCCGATAAAGGGAAGGCCTTGATTTTTTAGAGAATGGGGGGGCTTTTATATGGCTAAAAGGCGCAGGAAAAAAATATTTACTTTTGCCACCCTGTTTATGTTGCTACTAGCTGTGACCGGCGGTTTATATTTAAGATATCTGATTTCTCCGGTAAAGGTGTCCGGCACTATCGCATTGGAAATACCTCAAAAGGCTACGACAACGAGAATTGCTCTTCTATTAGCAGAGAAAGGTCTGATACGAGATCCCCTGATTTTTAAGGTTTATGCAAAAGCCCATGGGCTGGACAGACACTTGAAGGCGGGTGAATACCAGTTTTCCGGAGATGTGTCTCTTAAAGATATTGAAGAAGTAATTGTTAAGGGGCGTGCAGTTACAGAAAGCTTTACTATTCCCGAGGGCTTTACGGAAGAGCAGATTGCCCAGCATCTTGCTGCGAAAGGTTTGGTTGATAAGGAAAAATTTCTGGCTTATGCCAGGGAGGGTTCATTTGAATATAAGTATCTGCCTCCGGAAGGGACAGATAAACGGCTGGAAGGTTTTTTATTTCCTGACACTTACTACATAACGAAGGGGTTTTCTGAACGGCAGATTATTGAAATGATGCTTGCTCGTTTTGATCAAATTTTTAAAGAAGAATGGCGCAAGCGAGCAGATGAATTAGGCATGACCATTGGAGAAGTGGTTACCTTAGCATCATTGGTGGAACGAGAAGCAAGGGTCTCCAAGGACAGGCCTTTGGTGGCCAGTGTTTTCCATAACCGCTTAAAAATTGGCATGCATCTGGAATCATGTGCTACTGTCCAATATGCATTAGGGGAAGTTAAAGAAGTTCTTTTGTTTGAGGATCTGGAAACAGAATCGCCCTACAATACTTATTTACATGGAGGACTGCCACCGGGTCCTATTGCTGCTCCCGGTGCGGATTCTTTGCAGGCAGCTTTATACCCGGAAAAAACCAACTACTTATATTTTGTTGCAAAAAAAGATGGTTCCCACTATTTCAGTAAAACTTTGGCTGAACACAATAAAGCAAAACGGTTATATTTAAAGTAGGCTCAAAGTATTGTTGGAGTGTCTTAAATGAATTTTAATAATGAACTGATGAATGAGTTGTTGACGGAGTGTCAGGGAAAAAACGTGGCTCAAGTACATCCTGAAGTTGCCAAGCTTCTTGCCCTTTTAATTGACTGTGGGGAATACCGGAGGGTATTAGAGATTGGGACCGGTCTAGGTTTTTCCACGATTAATTTAGCCCGGGCGGTGGAGCCTAGAGGAGGCAGTGTACTGACCATCGAACGGATGCCGGAGCGTTTGGAAAGGGCACGGGATTATTTTAGGCGCTTTCATCTTAACAATATTCGCACATATGAAGGAGAGGCCCATCAGGTGATACCTCATTTGGATGGTTACTTTGATTTAATTTTTTTAGATGCGGCGATGGGACAGTATGCGGATTATTTTGAGATGCTTTTTCCCCGCCTAGTCCCAGGCGGTGTCTTGATAGCGGACAATGTTTTTTTTGAAGATCTAATCTTTCGCTCTCGGTCCGATGTGCCTCATAGACGGCGGACCATGCAAGAAAGGTTACAGATTTTTATCCAAAAGATAAAGGATCATCCTAAATTAACGACCAGAATATTTCCTTTTGGTGATGGGCTGGCAGTGAGCTGGCGGCACCGGGAGGAGTAGAAGGGAAAAGAAATGAAAAAACCGGAACTGCTTGCTCCGGCAGGCAATTTAGAAAAACTTGAAATGGCGATACGTTTTGGTGCTGATGCAGTTTACTTAGGTGGAAAGTTTTTTGGCTTGCGCTCAGGAGCAGGTAATTTTTCTCAAGATGAAATGAAAAAGGGAATAAAACTAGCCCATGCAAAACAAGCCCGAGTTTATGTTACCGTAAATGTGTTTACTCATAACAATGATCTTAATGCTTTGCCGGATTATCTGAAGCAACTGGAAGAGTTAAATGTTGATGGTATTATTGTTTCGGACCCAGGGGTGTTATTAACTGCCCGAAATACTGTCCCCAATATACCTGTCCATATCAGTACCCAGGCTAATACAACAAATTGGGCAGCCGTGAAATTTTGGCAGGAAGTTGGGGCAAAAAGAGTGGTACTTGCTCGGGAACTGTCTCAGCAAGAAATTTATGAGATCAGGCAAAAGAGCAGTATTGAACTAGAGATTTTTGTCCATGGCGCCATGTGTATTTCATATTCGGGAAGATGTCTTTTAAGCAATTATTTAGCAGAAAGAAATGCAAACCAGGGGGATTGTGCTCAACCATGTCGCTGGAAGTATCATTTAGTTGAAGAGAAAAGGCCGGGTCAGTATTGGCCGATATTTGAAGATGAGAGAGGGACATATGTTTTTAATTCTAAAGACCTTTGTCTTTTACAAAGCTTACCGGAATTAATGGATTTAGGCATTGACTCATTTAAAATTGAGGGACGGATGAAAAGTGCTTATTATGTTGCTTCCGTGGTTAAGGTTTACCGGGAAGCGATTGATATTTTATTTTCCGATTCGGAAAAGTTTTCTCAAAAACTGCCCGGTTGGCAAGAGGAATTATTAAAAGTAAGCCACCGCGGTTACACTACTGGTTTTTTTTATGATAAACCCTCCAGGAAGGACCAGCGATATAGCAGTTCCACCTACATTAAAAACTATGATTTTATTGGGGTCGTTCTTGATTATAATTCAGAAAAGCAAGAAGTTTTGCTGGAACAGAGAAATCGCTTTTTTGTGGGAGAAGAGGTAGAATTCTTACCTCCCAGGGGACCATTTATCAAATGGAGTCTTGATTCAATCAAAGACGAGACAGGAGTGGAGATTGAGTCTGCACCCCATCCCCAGCAGTTAGTGACGATACCTGTTCCCTTCAGATTAGAGCCTGGTACCATCATGCGCCGTATGCGCCAGGAGGAAAGATGATGATTCCTGATGATAGATACCATATCCTGGTAAAGGTGGATCCCGGTGATATTGATGTATTTAATAAAGTCATGGAAGGATATGACAATCTTTGTTTGGTTACAGCCGTTCATCCTGAGCTTGGTGAACTGGTGGTCCGGGTAACTTTAGATACCCGGGGAGAGGTGATAAAAATCCTCAAGCACTTGCCTTTCCCGGTGACCATTTTAGAAAGATAAATATGAGTTTCCAGAATACAGAGGTGTAGGAGAAGGAGAAATAAGCAGATGAAAAAACATTTGTTGATAGTAGTGGGAGTCTTATTGGCATTATTTAGTGCCGGATGTGGCAGTCAAGCAGATAGTTTAATAGAAGAACATGGACAACAATTTACAGACAGTTTAGGACGAGAAGTGATAATTGAAAAGACGCCGGAAAAAATTATTTCCCTGTCGCCTGCTACTACCGAGATTCTTTTTGATCTTGGGTTAGGAGATAAGATTGTCGGCAATACCGATTACTGTGATTATCCGGAAGAGGCAAAACAAATTGATAAGATTGGTGGTTTTGAAAATCCAAACCTGGAATTAATTATTGAGAAAGAACCGGATATTGTATTTACGGCAGCAGGTCTGCAGGAGGAGATAACTGATAAATTAGAAGAGGTTGGCATAGAGGTTGTTTGTCTTGATGCGGAAACTATTGAACAGGTGATGGATAATATTGTTCTCGCCGGGACTATTACCGGGACTGATAAAAAAGCGAAAGAAATTGTCCTGGATATGCAGGAAAGATTGGATTTTGTGCAAGCCAAAGTAGCTGGACAGCCTGTTCCCAATGTCTTTTTTGAAGTTTGGGATGACCCATTGATGACTGCTGGCCGAGGAAGCTTTATTGACAGCCTTATAACCATTGCCGGAGGAAAGAATATTGCTTCGGATTTAAATAAAAAATATGTTAATTATAGTTTGGAACAGCTCTTGGTGGCAGATCCGGAATATTATCTTTTAAACAACCATGCCCATAGTCCGGCAGAAGTTAAAGAACGAAACGGCTATCAGAAACTGCAAGCAGTTATAAATAATCGGATTTATGCAATTGAAGATGATTTAGTTACTCTCCCCGGCCCAAGAATTATCGAAGGGCTGGAAGAGATCGCCAAAATTATCCATCCGGAAGTATTTTAAAAATAATAAAAGAGAAATGATGGGATGAGGCATGGAGTCTTCAATAAGTGTACGGAAACGTTGGAAGTATTTAATCACCGTTAGTGTTTTATTTTTGTTAGTGGAGAGTATTTACACTACAACTATCGGACCGGCTTCTATTTCATTTCAGGAGGCGGCCGGCATTATTTTGAGTAAATTCTCTTTCTTAGAGAGTTTTTTTGGAGATCATGAATATGCTCAAGTCCATGAAACTATTATCTGGACAATTCGGATGCCGAGAGTGGTTTTAGCCGCTTTAGTAGGCGGTGCCTTAGCTGTGGTCGGCGTAACATTTCAAGGGTTTTTCCGTAATTCGATGGCGGATCCGTATGTGATCGGCATATCTTCCGGAGCAGCTTTAGGAGCAACTATTGGGATTTTGACTGGTGTGGGAAATTTTTTAGGCATGTTTCAAATACCACTCTTTGCTTTTGGCAGTGCTCTTCTGACAACTTGGATTGTTTACACCTTATCTAAGGTGGGGACTAAGGTTTTGACCCATACTTTGCTTTTAGCGGGAATTGCTTTAAGCGCTTTTATGTCGGCTGTAATGTCGTTCATGATGGTTTTGAATGCAGAAGAAATGCATAAGGTTTTTTATTGGTTAATGGGGAGCTTTGCCAATAGGAACTGGGACCATGTGATCATGGTTTCACCTTTGATTCTTATCGGGACGGCTCTTCTCATGTTTTTTGCCAAAGAGTTAAATGCCATGCTTTTTGGAGACAGTACCGCCCAGCACTTGGGAGTTGACATTGACAGATTAAAAATAATTTTATTAGTTTTAGGTGCTCTGACTGCTGCCGGAGCAGTTGCTGTATGCGGAACCATTGGATTTGTCGGTCTAATCATTCCCCATATGGTACGAATTTTGGTTGGGCCGGACCACCGGATTCTTCTTCCAATGTCTTTTTTAGTGGGAGCTATGTTTATGGTGGCAACCGATACATTTGCCCGGACTTTTTTTGCCCCGGTAGAAATACCGATCGGAATTATTACTTCTTTATTTGGAGGCCCATTCTTTATCTACCTTCTGCGTAAAAAGAAGGTTGTCTAAGATAGGGGGGAAGCTGCTGTGCCTGAAATTAATGTGCATCAATTAGATTTTTCCTATGGGGATCGGAATATTCTGGAGGACTTAAATTTTGAGATTACAAGTGGTAGTTTTATCACGATCATCGGACCCAATGGTTCCGGTAAGTCGACTCTTCTAAAAAATCTATCAGCAAATCTCATTCCCAAAAGAGGGGCTGTTTTACTGGACCGGGAGGACATTTACCGGATTAATAAAAAAACTTTAGCCAGACAGTTGGCAGTGGTTCCTCAGGATCATAGTGTTGATTTTGAATTTTCCGTAATAGAAGCGGTGTTAATGGGCCGGATGCCTCACCAGAGCAGGTTTACCGGGGATGATGAGCGGGATGTGGCGATTGCCCGTTGGGCAATGGAATTAACGGGAACATGGGATTTAAAAGATAGATATATTACAACCCTCAGCGGAGGGGAATTACAGAGGGTGGTGGTTGCCCGGGCTTTAACCCAGGAACCGAAAGTTCTTCTTTTAGATGAGCCCACCTCCCACTTGGATATTCAATATCAATATGATTTATTAGAATTATTGAGGACATTAAACAGAACAAAGGGCCTGACAATAGTTGCGGTGTTGCATGATTTAAATCTGGCTGCTCAGTTTAGTGATCAGGTAATACTATTAAACCGGGGGAAAATTATGGCTTATGGCCCTCCGGTTCAAGTGCTAACACTGCAAAACATTAAAGAAGTTTATCAGATTGAAGCAGTTATTTCCCAAAATGAGATAACCGGTCGATTTAATATTATTCCTTTAGGGAAGTTTAAGAATAAGTCGGGAGAAGCAAAGAATAATAGGGTGCACCTGGTGTGCGGGGGAGGCAAAGGTGCTTTTTTGATGGACCGTTTGTACCAACATGGCGTAGATGTCAGTTGCGGAGTACTAAATGTGGGGGATACTGATTGGCATAAAGCCCGGCAGTTAGGATTAGAAGTAGCCGAAGAAGCTCCTTTTGCTCCTGTTTCACCTAAAGCCGTTGAGGTAAATCGTCAGTTAATCGAAAAAAGTGACTTGATTGTTGTTTTGCCTGTTCCTATTGGAAACGGTAATTTAGTCAATTTGGAAGAGGTATTAGCGGCTCAGGTTAATCTTAAGAAAAAAGTTGTGATTATTGAGCAAGAAAACATTGAAAAACGGGATTTTACCGGGGGAACAGCAATGCAGCTGATTGCCCAGATGATAAAAAACGGTGCCTACATCAGGAAAAATGCAAATGATCTCATGGAACTGGTTGATAGTGAGAATAAATAAACTGATTAAGTTATATTTAAATACCCTTTCATAAGGAATAGTAATTTTGGCAAAGTGTAGATTAAGTAATTAATCATCTATATGAATAATTTTAATAAATTTTACCCACCCTATGGTATTAGTAAAATAACTCAGGGTGGTTTTTTATGTATTTCCAAAGAAAAAGAGTTCTCACCCTCTATCTCTTCTTTTTTTTCGTCTTTCTTTTTTTATTAGGCAGACTTTGCTACATTCAATTTTTTAATGGGCCTCGCTATGCGCAGCAGGCTGCTGGGCAGCGACTACGTGCGATAAACTACATCCAGTATCCTCGAGGAGATATTTTAGACCGTTACGGCAGGCCGTTAAATAATACTCTTCCCCAACCGTGTGTAGCAGTATTCCCGGTTCTAGTTGAAGATACTCTTGAGGCAGCCCGGGTACTGGCAGAGATACTGTACATACCTGCTGAAACTGTTTCTGGAAAAATCGGAACGATAAAACAAGGGAAAAACATAAAAATAGTAAACAGCCCCTTTATTCTTAAAGCCAATGTTTCAGAAACAGAGATAGAAAAAATCCGTCAAGCACAACTCCCCGGGGTTTATATTCTCCCCCTTGTTACCCGGTACCAAACGGATTGGCCGGCAGTGCATCTTCTTGGTTATGTCGGTGCATCCGGTAGCAATGATGGGGCTAGTGCCCGGGGCACAGAAGGAAAGACAGGTATAGAAAAACAGTACGATAGTTTTCTGTCTGGGGGTGCCAGTGAAAAGGTGGCTATCTTGATTGATGACCGGGGCAGAGCATTATCCGGCAGGGGATTTACTTTGCTTCCTGCCACAGAGAGAGCAGTTAAGGAAATGTATGGAATAGAAATAACCATTGATTACCGGTATCAACAGGCAGTGGAAGAGGCATTAGGAGATAAATCGGGGGCCGTAGTGGTGATGGATGTAAATACTGGAGATATTCTCGCAATGGCCAGCAGTCCTAAGTTTGATCCTTATATGTTGGAAAAGCCGGTAAGCAGTGATGCCTATGTGAATAAAGCACTGCAAAGCTATCCCCCAGCATCGGTCTTTAAAATTGTGCTTGCCGCTGCTTTATTGGAAGAAGGATTAGTTCACCCCGACGATATTTTTGTCTGAGAAGGTAAATTTATTATGCCCGGAGGGCATGAGGCTTCCTGCTGGTTTGACGAAGGCCATGGCGACATCAGTTTTACAGAAGGTTTGGCCCATTCCTGCAATTCGGTATTTATTGAAAATGGTCTAAAACTTGGCGGAGCGTTGATACAAGAATATGCAAACCAGTTAGGTTTGCTGGAAAATCGAATTATTGGAATTTCCGTACCTCAGGTAAACCGTCTTTCTTTTAATTCTGCGATTCCCGGTGATATTGCTAATATTTCAATGGGAGAGAATGGGATTAGGTTAAGTCCTGTTACTGTCGCCAAATTAGTCAGTGAAGTTGCCAACGGAGGTCTGGCTGTTGTTCCTCGGGTAGTAATGGGAATTAGAGATGAGCAGGGTCAAATAATAAAAAAATTTGCCCCAGATACTCAGACTAGGGTGATTTCGTCTGCAACAGCAGAGGAACTAAAAAAAATGCTGAAAGATGCTGTTCGGGACGGAACAGGAAAAACTGCACAAGTTTTAGGAATAAGTACCGCTGGAAAAACCGGTTCTTCAGAAACTGAGGGCGCTTGGTTTGCCGGATTTGCTCCCTTTGATCAACCCAGATGGGCGGTAGTTGTTTTTATCCACAAGGGCAATTCCGGAGCCGGTGATGCGGCTCCGGTTTTTCAGAAAATTGTTTCCCGGCTTGTTAATTTAGAAGAATTAAAATAAATTTATTAGACTGTTGAGAAGGGTATTTAAGTTTTTTTGCTTTACGGGCTTTTAGCAAGGAATTATAAGAGAAACATTGCCCGTGTTTCGTTTCCCAAAAACGTAAATACCCAATGGCACTCTTTCAACAAACTGTTGAAAGAATTTAATTTTCACTTTCGATAAGTGTCACATTAGCAAAAATTAAAGCATAAAATGTAAGACCGACACTTTTCGGAGGTGGTTTAATGGGGGCTGAGTGGGGTGCGATGCTGGCCTTTGCATTGATAAAAGGGCTCTCTATCATGCTGGGTTATGTCAGTAATAACGCATTTCCTCGGAAGTTATCAGAAGAAGAAGAAGCTGAATATATCCGTCGGTATGAGTTGGGTGATGAGGAAGCACGGAATGTTTTGATTGAGCATAATCTGCGTTTGGTGGCGCACATCACAAAAAAATTTGAAACCACCGGTGTTGATAAAGATGACCTTATTTCTATTGGAACCATCGGATTGATTAAGGCAATCAATACCTTTAATTCACAAAAAGGAACGAAACTAGCAACTTATGCGGCAAGATGCATTGAGAACGAAATCTTGATGCACTTAAGATCTACCAAGAACATGCGTAGTGAAATATCGCTTTATGATCCGATAGGGATTGATAAGGAAGGCAATGAGGTTAGTTTAATTGATGTATTAGGTTCTGATCCCAACGATATTGCAGAATCTGTAGAATCCTACTTTGAACAGGTTCAGTTGCTTAAAAAGGTGGGAGGATTGGAGCAAAGGGAAAAGTATGTATTGCAATTAAGATACGGGTTGGGTAACTGCTTAAAACGAACTCAAAGGGAAATTGCCCGTAAATTGGGAATCTCTCGTTCTTATGTATCAAGAATTGAAAAGAAAGCTATTCAAAAATTAATTAAAGAAATGGTTAATGACGGTTAGTATTATACTTGCTATACTGATAGGGGATCAGTTAAGGTTTAGCGGATTTTTGGAAATAACGTTCTTGTGTAGTTAGAATTCAAAAGCATTTGCTTATCATTCAAGGAAATGGCCAACGGTAATTATAATATCAAAACTGGATTCCTCTTTGAGACTGTTATATAATATGGACAGTTGAAACAAAGGGGAGAAAATATGAAGACTTGCAAGCTGGTGCCAGACTTATTTGTAGCGAAAGTTATTGATATACCACTTGATAGATTGAATGCTATGCAGAAAAAAGCCTTGATTTTTGATCTGGACAATACTATTACAGAATGGAACAATCTAGAAATAAAAGAAGATATTATTCAGTGGTTTAAACTTTTAAGGAAACGTGGATTTTCGGCTTGTCTCTTATCCAATAATAAGGGTCCTAGGGTGATGGAAGCGGCTGATAAACTGGGCATTCCTTTTGTGGCCAAGGCGACAAAACCAAGACGTCGAGCATTTCGAAAAGCTCTTAAGGTATTGGGTTCCAACCCTAAGGAAACTGTAGTTATTGGGGATCAAATATTTACGGATGTTTTTGGGGGAAATAGAATGGGTTTGTACACTATTTTAGTTTCTCCTATAAGTACCAAAGAATATATCGGGACGAGATTTATGCGGCGTATTGAGCATTTGGTTCTTAAAAAAATGGGGATTAAGCATAACGCCTAAAAATGGTTATAAAAAATTGGGTAGTTGGATAGACTTATTTAAAAAACGTTGGGGGCTTTGTGATGGGTGAGTCCCGGAAAGTCACTTTTATTCTCCACTACCCGGTTGAGAAGAAGTCTTTGAGTTTCATATATGAAGTCAAGAAAAAGGTTAAGGAAGTAAGGAAAAACAATCCTGAACTAAATAAATTTGAGCTTGCGGATGTTGGAATTTGCCGGATGGTTGACGGAGTACGCGTTATTTTATATTTTAGCCAAAAGGAAGAATTGGAAACCGGTCGAAGATAAAAAGGCTTAGGATAAAGCCTTTTTTAACTTTAAGGGTTAAAATATTTAATCATAAGAGAGGTTTCGAAAATGCAACTCTTAGGTCTATTTGGACATCCTGTGGATCACTCCCTTTCCCCGGTGATGCATAAGGCGGCCATAAAAGCATTAGGTCTTAACGAGGAATTTATCTATCTTGCTTTTGATATCTCCCCGTCCAGTTTATCTGAAGCAGCTTCTGCATTAAGAGTGTTAGATTTTCGGGGTGTTAATATAACTATCCCTTTGAAAGAAAAAATTATTCCTTTTTTGGACCGGTTGGATGGCCCTGCCCGATTAATGGGTGCGGTTAATGTTATAGTAAATGAACGAGGCTGCTTAACCGGCTTTAATACCGATGGGAGAGGATTTTTACGTTCTTTAGAAGAGAATACTGAAATGAAGCCGGAAAAACTAAAAGTGCTAATTTTTGGTGCCGGGGGAGCTGCGCGGGCGGTTGCTATGGCACTCGGTTTAGCAGGTGTCAAAGAAATCGTAATTATCAATAGGAATCCAGATCGGGCTGTGAGAGTAGCGGGGATGTTAAATGAGCTGGGGATAACAGTAAAAGCATATGGAAATGTTCCTAAAGATATAAAGAAAGAAATTAAAACAGCCGATCTGATTGTAAACACTACTTCTGTCGGTATGGTTTCCAATCCAGGATCTCTTATAGAAGGCTATGTTTCATTTTTAAATAGAAAACAGGTTGTTTGTGATATTATTTACCAACCTTTAGAGACACTGTTTATAAAACAGGCTCGTGCTAATGGTTGTCATGTGGTATCGGGACTGGACATGTTACTTTACCAAGGTGCAGAGGCTTTTCACTTGTGGACGGGACAGGAAGCACCGGTTGATATTATGCGGGAGGCCTTGGAAGAGAATCTAAAGGAGAATAAAATCTAAAAGTTGATATTATTGGGGTCACCTTGGCTGAAGGAATGTAGAATTATGTTGGCTAGCAAAATAAATTTTCACAGGATTGTAAAATATTATTTTATTTGTTGTAACAACACGGAAAGTTATATTAATCAAGAAAAGGAAATGCCATCCTCCTGGGGAAATATAAAAAAAACGAAGGGGGGAATTGCCAGTTGGAACCTAGCCTCACAATTGATCAGGTGAGCAACGTTTTACAAACGGAAATTAGCACTATTCGGTATTGGGAAAAAGAATTTAGTGAATTCTTAAAAATAAAATGTCCCAAAGGTCAAAGGGTTAGATATACAGAAGAACACTTGGAAACTTTCGCCCAGATTAAGGAGCTTTTATATACAGAGTTATATACGATTAAGGGGGCAAAGAGACGTCTGGAATTGGAACGCACCTTGACAAGCGCTTTAGGTTTGGAACAAAATTTTAAGACTACAGTATTTTTTATGTTTTCCGCCATAATTCAGGAATTGCAGAAAACCAGGGAAGAAAGCAAAAATTTAGCTCGCCAATTGGAATTGCTACGTAAAGAAAAGGAAAGAATTGAAGAAAGGTTAACGGAAGAACAACAAAAAAGTCTCTGGAGGTTTCTCACAGATAAATTTGGCGCTTAAGAATAAATAAGGATAAAATTTTTGCACAACATAAGTTGTGTATTTTTTTAATTTTTGCAGGAAAAGGAAAAAAATGGTAGAAGGTATTTACTCAAAAGAAGGAAGAGGGAACATGATGTCGGTGGAGTCAAAAAAGAAAATGGGAGACATTTTAATAGAAAAAAATATCATCGACAATGTGCAGTTGGAAAAAGCCATGCTGGTTCAAAATAAGACCGGTGAGCGATTAGGACAGGTGCTGATTAAGCTAGGGTTTGCTACGGAAGAGGACATTATCAATGTGCTTGGGGTGCAACTGGGTGTTTCTAAAATAAAGCTGAACAATATCGTTTTGATGCCTGATATTATTAAAATGGTTCCAGAAAAGATAATTCGCCAACATCGGGTTGTGCCTGTTCGGAAAGTAGGAAATCGTCTTACGGTTGCGATAAATGATCCCTTAAATGTGGTAGTATTGGATGATTTACATATTGCAACAGGATGTGAGATAGAACCTGTTCTCGCTACAGAAAAAGATATAGATTGGGCCTTACAGAAACTTTTTGGTTTTCAAGATCTGATTAAAAAAGCTGCCAGAGCATTTGATGCGCTGCCAACAGTTAATGTACCGACATTTAATTTAAATGAGGTTTCCGATGTCCTCTCAGATGAAGCCCCTACCATCAAAATTGTCAATTCATTAATTCACGAAGCTGTCAAGGAAAGAGCAAGTGATATTCATATTGAACCACAGTCTCATGATGTGCGTATTCGTTACCGGATTGACGGCGTGTTACGGGATGTAATGGTACTCCCCAAGCAATGGTTAGCGTCTATTGTTTCCAGAATAAAGATTATGGCTGATATGGATATTGCGGAAAAAAGGATTCCCCTTGATGGCAGAATTCAAGTAAAAGTTTCCAAAGAAAACATTGACCTTAGGATATCGTCTATTCCAACAGTTTTTGGGGAGAAAGTTGTTATTCGAATTTTAGATAAAAGCGCTGTTGCAGTTAATCTTGATCAGTTAGGGTTTTCTCCTGAAGTTTTGAAGGTGTACCGCCGAAAAATTATTTCCCGGTCCAACGGTATGGTACTAATTACCGGACCGACCGGTTCGGGGAAAACAACAACCCTTTATTCTACGCTAAACGAGATTAATACACCAGAGAAAAACATTATTACTATTGAGGATCCAGTAGAGTATGTTTTAGAAAATATTAACCAGATCAAGGTTAATAATAAAGCAGGCCTTACGTTTCCAGTAGGATTAAGGGCTATTTTACGACAGGACCCGGATATTATTATGGTCGGGGAGATCCGTGATAATGAAACGGCAAGAATAGCAGTCCGGGCAGCGACCACAGGACATCTGGTTTTTAGCACTCTTCATACTAACGACGCAGCGGGTGCTTTGCCTCGATTGATAGATATGGAAGTAGAACCCTTTTTAGTTGCTTCCTCTGTAATTGCTGTTTTGGCTCAACGCTTGGTAAGGGTTATTTGCCCAGGTTGTAAAAATCCCTATCAATTACCTGACTATTGTTTAGAACGAAATTTTCTTGGGATCCCGGATCAAGTTCCGATTACTCTTTACCGGGGAACAGGATGTCCCTATTGTGCACAGACTGGGTACTTAGGACGCATGATGATTCAGGAACTGCTTCCCATAACCCAGGTACAGCGTAATCTGATTAACACACGGGCTTCTGCGGAAGAAATAAAGCATTCTGCGGTGCAACAGGGAATGGTTGGGATTACTCAAGATGGAATTCAAAAAGTATTGATTGGATTAACCACAATTGAAGAAGTTATGAGGGTTGCCCTTATGGAGGGGTGATAAATTATTTACACAATCTTATTTATCGGAGGTGAAAGATTGCTTTAAAAAATGCGCAAAAGGATAAAAGATGCAAAAGGTTTTACACTTGTTGAACTGATTTGTGTACTAACGATTGTATCTATTTTAATGGGAATAGCAGTTCCCAAGTTCTCCCACAGTCTAGCCAGGTGGGAGCTTGATGTAGCAGCATGGAAAATGGCTATCCATATTAGAAAGTGGCAGCAAAAAGCTGTTACAGAGCAAAGGTTTGGGCTAAGGCTGGTAATTGATCAAAAAAGTCGAAAATTTCATTTAAAGGATGGCAGCGTCATTAAAGAGACTTATGACATGAGTAATTTATTAAAAAGCATTAGCTTTTCACCTGAAGATTTTTATATGGTGGAATTCTACCCAACTGGTGTGACCAGTGCGGCCGGTACTTATGCTTTAGAAAACTATCAGGGAGCTTTTAAGTATATTGTAATATTAAATAGTACTGGTAGAGTGCGGATTTCTTCAAAGCGTCCTTAAAGATAAGCAGGATGGGGTTTGAACAGATGAAGAAAAATAATTTTCATGATCACGGTTTTACCCTGTTAGAAGTGGTTTGGGCAATGGTTATTATAATGATTGTGCTTATACCTATAATTAGCTTTTTCTCGGGGAGTAGGGAAAGATATGCTCGATCTGCCCAGGTTACAAGAGCAGTAAATCTAGCTCAAGAAAAGATGGAGGAATTAGTTTCCCGAAACCCGGAAGAACTTTGTCAAGTTTCCCCATCATGGGAGCCTTTTGGAGAATACCCTGAGTACAGGTATCGAGTAGAGGTAACTTGTACAGATGTTGAATTAGAATTATATAAGATTCAGGTAAAGGTTATATTTCCTGTTTTGGGCAATGAGAGAGAGATTTTTCTTGCTACATATACCTATAATAAGTAGGCTGATTTCATGATAAAGAGTGATCAGGGATTTACGTTAATGGAACTTATTATCGCTATTAATTTGATTAGCATAATATTCACAGCAGTTGCCGGGTTGGTTTATGCCGGATTTATTTCCTGGCAGCATGGGATTGAAGAGATTGATACTGAACAGAATGCCCGTCTTGCCATGGAAAGGATAATAAAAGATGTACGTGAAGCAACAGTAATTACTAGTCCCAATAACCCGATGAAACCGGTTTCTTCAATTGATATGAAGGTGCCACGCAATGATCTAAAGGGAATAATGATTATTCAATATCGCTATGACCGAATCGACGGAGAAATAGAAAGAAATAATCAACCAATTGCCAGTAAAATCAGCGGTTTGTTTTTTTCTTTTACAGAGTATCCTCCCATGATTGAAATAAATGTACTAGGACAACCCAAAGATGGACGTGTCATTTCATTAAGGTCGAAAGTGATGCCTCGAGCTATAATTAGGTAAGGGTGGTAAAGGGTGCGGGAAAAAGGTTCAGTAGCATTATTTGCGGTTTTTGGGCTGTTGGTTTTAATGCTATTAGGTGTGGCACTTTTAGAAATATCAAATATTGAATTACAAATGAGCTTAAGCATGTTAGATCGGGTAAAAGCTTATTATTTAGCTGAAGCTGGTATGGAAAAAGCTTTAGCTAAAATCAAATTTGATCCGGCATTTTTGCATAACCTTACGGTGGGCAGTATCGTAATCCAAGGGGAAGACCCATTTAATGGCGAGATTGATTTAGCTTGCGATTGTAGTTTTACCCATGTTGTTCTTACGGCAAAGGAACAAAACGATGAAACGATTATTAGCACGTTTTCTGTGACAGGACGGTGTAATAGTGCCGTTTGCAATTTAAAAGCGAGAGTTAAAACTCACCCAGATGGTTTGATAGACATACTTTATTGGAAAACTTAACTAATATGGTTTTTAATGAAAGGAAAAGTATCGTGTTCGAAAGACTGAAAGCAAAAGTAATAATTCCAAGGAAATGCTTTATGGGTATTGATATTGGGAACCGGGATATCAAAATTGTTGAAATGAAACAAGGAATAATACCGGAAATTACCAGGATGGGTCGGATTCCAACTCCTCAGGGTGCCCTGGATGATGGAGCCATTTTGCAGGCTAATCTTGTGGCAAATGCTATCAAGAATTTAATTGGCCGGATGGAAGTAAGAACAAGATGTGCCGTAACGATTGTGTCCGGCAAACATGTAATTACCCGCTTGATAAAGCTGCCCAAAATGACATCAGCTGAGGTAGCATCTACTCTAAAATGGGAGGCGGAAAAGTACATTCCTCTGTCAAATAATACGGACGTAGTTATTGATCATCTGATATTAGGCAATTCTGAGGAGAATCTTAATCCTCAGATCAATGTTTTACTTGTCGCAGCTCCTCGGAAATTAGTTTATTTAATAAATGAAACATTTACTTTAGCAGGCTTGTGTTTAAACGCAGTAGAAATTGAACCTCTTTCCTTATCGCGCAGCATTGGTTGGAGCATTAAAAATTACGCGTCTCTTAGAGATTGTCAAGATGAGGTAATCGTGGGATTAGATATGGGGGCGAAAGCGACAAACCTATTTGTTTTTCAAGATAAAAAGCTCTTGTTTTCCCGTTATATTGCTTTGGGAGGTGACATGATTTCCCATGCAGTGGCAACTTCTCATGGAATTGAATTTAATGCCGGTCAGGTAATAAAAGAAAGAGATGGAAGAATCCTCAATGAAAATGCTTTGGACAGCGTTACCGAGCCAGAAAAAAATATGGATAGGGTTCTGAAAGAAAGCATTGCGCCACTTGTGGGAGAAATTAAACGTTCTATTGATTTTCTTCGATCTAAGGAAAAATTGCCAACCCCCAAGTTTTTGGTTTTATCCGGTGGGGCAATAAAACTAAAGGGTCTTGCTGAATATTTACGAAATGAATTGGCGATGCAAGTTACAATAGGATTTGGGAATATTCCTGTCGGAGAACAGTTTGCCGGTTTTGTGTACAATGATGTAAAGAATATAGACCCAGCTTATGCTGTGGCAATTGGGCTGGCTCTCAGGGAGATTGCGACATGAACAAGAATATTAACCTCCTGCCTTTAGAATTGCGGCAAAAAAGAACTGGTAAAATACAAGAAGGCATAATCAAAATTCTCAGTTTCACCATAATTATTGTTGTGCTTTTAGGGGGATTATCTTATTTTGGCTTAATTAAATCGCTGGAATATCGTTTAGGTCGGATAGAAGAAGAGTTTAGTATATTGAAGCCAAAGCTTGAGCAGGTGAAATTTTATCAAAATGAAAACGAAAAAATGCAAGCAGAAATAAAAGATACAGAAAGTATTGAAAGGGCAAAAGTTCATTGGTCGATGATCTTAGGATTAATAAACGATCAATTGCCTAAAGACCTTTGGATCACTCATTTCTCATTTGATCAAAACAGGACTATAAGTTTAATGGGGATTGCAGCAAATTTATCACCTGTAGGGGTATTTTTATATAAATTAAATGATCTAACCTGCTTTGATACTATCTATTTGGAAAAGGCTGCGGAAATAAAACAAGGAGACCTATCATTAACAGAATTTACTTTAAAAGGTACGCTGGCAAAAGGAAGTGTCTGAGTTGCTTGGGAAATTGTCTGTGCGAGAAAAAAATTTAATTATTATTCTACTGATCGTAGTTTTATTTGAAGCAGCTTATTTACAGTTCTTTAAATTATTCGAGCCAAAATATATCGCTTTAAGTAATGAGCTTAAAATCAAAGAACATGAACTGGAGTCAGCAAAAAAGATGATTAGCATGATTGAACAATTGAAGAAAGAAAACGGAGTGTTAAAACAAAGGATAACTGGGGCGAAAACAAAATATAACTATGATATTAGGAATGGGCTCAGTTATTATTTTATCGGGAAGTATGCCGAGAAAAATTTAGTAACTGTCATTACGATAGTCCCCCAACCAATGGGAGTTAAGAAGCATTTTTTAACAATACCGGTTAGTATTGCTGTGCGTGGAAAATATCAAGATATTCAAAGATTTATTAATGCACTGGAGCAAGAAATGCCTAATACTACGGAAATAGCATTTTTATTTATAGAACCTGAAGGTCTGAGTCTTAGCAAAACGCAGACTGAGCAAGATGGGGGAGAAGACAATACAGGATTATACCAAAGTAGCGCTATTATGGGGCAAAAAGATCCCGATATAATAGTATCAATGGAATTGATCACTTATTTAACCAGGTCACCAGAAACAATGGAACTGGCTGAAAACTTGATTTTAGGTCGTGAGGATGCATTTTCACCTGCGGTGAGTTTACAAGAAAATGCCTATACGATTTTGAACGATGGTTTTATTAATGAACAAGGCAAAAGCTATTTTGATAATTTAAAACAAGAGGTTGGAGACTCTGACTTGCCAGATAAAATTAGCGAGGAAG
Organism: Bacillota bacterium; assembly: GCA_050945755.1. Lineage (GTDB taxonomy): Bacteria > Bacillota > Dehalobacteriia > Dehalobacteriales > Dehalobacteriaceae > JAQVXR01. Next base: position 47,292 of record JBMNTN010000009.1, read on the forward strand.
GACATAAGTTTCCGGTGGGAAATGTCTCTGAAAATGCTTCAAGTCAAGATAGTATCAAACAAGAGCTGAGCTATTGCTTCCCGCATAGAAATAAGACTTGCAAAAATTAGATTTTACCAAATGAACATGGTATGGTGATAGTAAGGGATGAGAGATCTTCAAGCTCCTATATGGAAATATATACCACACGTATTCAGAGGTTAATTGACAAACCAAAAATTTCCGTTCATAATTAATTAGGAACACGGAACAAACGTGTTCCTTAATTGTAGCGCTTTTTCACGGGTTTAGCGTTAAAGTCGGTTTTAGACCGGGTCATGGAAAATTAGCAAAGTGCATAAATTAGAAAATAGAAGTGTTGTGCTAGTGAAATGCTAAGGAATAGTACGAACAGTTAAATTTGACTTTTGGTAAAAGCGCCAAACTAAAATTTCATTGAGGACAGATTGACAACGTGGAAAGCGGGAAAAATCATAGAAAAAAGAAAAGCAGGTGTAATTATGCAAAACATAGTTTTGATTGGTTTTATGGGAACGGGTAAAACAGCTATTGGTAGGATTGTTTCCCGGATGCTGAATTATCAATTTGTTGATACCGACCAAATGGTGGAGGAAGCTACTAACCTTACTATTAACCAACTTTTTCGCAAACATGGGGAAATTCGTTTTCGCTCAGAAGAGGCGCTGGTTGTAAAGAAATTGGCTGGGCGAGAACGATTGGTAATTGCTACGGGTGGCGGTTTGGTTTTGAATCCGGAAAATGTCAAACTGCTTAAGCAAAATGGGATTTTTGTTCTGCTCACAGCAGATCCGCAGGTTGTTTTGGAGAGGGTATCCAGAAAGAATACCCGGCCTCTCTTGGCTAAAGGGAAGAATATGGATACAATCATGGCTCTTTTTAAGGAAAGAAGCCGATTTTATGCTGAATATGCTGAGTATACCGTTGATACATCACATATCAGCTTAGAGGAATCAGCCGAAAAAATTGTGCAAATAGTTAAGGCAAAAAGGGAACAGGCCAACAATTAATTTCTTCTTTTTTGTTGAAGCCGAGATTTTTTTCCGTAATACATCAAACAGGTAAATTATGCTTATGAAACGATTGGGAATGAGGATTTAATATCGACATCAAATTAAGACACATTTTCATTAAGATGGATGGGTAATATAAACGCGGAAAGATTGTGTTATTGGATGGTGATCATGTGCTCGGAAAAAATGAATTAGAAAAAATACTGGATGCAGCTCTGAATGAAGGAGGGGATTTTGCGGACGTCTTTATTGATAAACGATTAACAACAAGTATCGGCTGTGAAGACAACAGGATAGAACGGGTTAATTCGGGTATTGATATCGGAGCAGGCGTCCGTGTTGTTATCGGTGATACTACCTCTTATGCCTATACAAATGATATTTCTTTCCATGGATTGATGCAGATAGCCAGTGTCGCATCGCGAGCAGCCAAAGAAAAAAGAAAGTCAACAGAAACAACGATTACTAGGAAGATACCGGAATTTGATTTTGAAATTGAATTTCCTCCGGATGCAGTTCCGGTTGCAGATAAAGTCGAACAAGTAAAACGGGCCAACAGCGCTGCCCGTCGGGCAAATGAACTGATAAAACAGGTGTCTGTGGGTTATGGGGATGTAATACAAGATGTAATTATTGCCAACTCGGAAGGAACTTTTGTAGAGGACAGAAGAATTCGGACACGGTTTGTTGTCAATGCAGTGGCAGCGCATAGTGGAGTTTACCAAACCGGTTTTGAATCTTTTGGTGGAGCACAGGGGTTTGAAATATTTAGGCAAAATTCAGTTGAAGATTTGGCGGAGGCTGCAGCCAAGCGAGCTTTATTGTTGTTAGATGCTGATTCGGCACCGGCGGGAAAAATGGCAGTAGTAATGGCAGGAGAAGCCGGAGGGACAATGGTTCATGAAGCATGCGGACATGGACTTGAGGCAGACTTGGTGCAGAAGAGACTTTCAGTTTATGCTGGAAAAAGAGGAGAGCAGGTAGCTGACCCGATGGTAACAGTGGTTGATGATGCCACTATTATAGGAAAATATGGGACATTTCGTTTTGATGATGAAGGTCAGACGGGAAAAAGAAAAGTTCTTATCGAAAAAGGAATTTTAAAAGAGTATATGTATGACCATTTTACCGGAAAAAAAGAGAACCGAGAATCTACCGGTAATGGAAGACGAGAATCTTTCCGAGATAAGCCTATCCCTCGAATGACTAATACCTATATAGCCCGGGGAAAAGACGATCCGGAAAAAATTATTAAAGAAACGAAGCAGGGACTTTTGGTAAAAAAAATGGGCGGCGGTCAAGTAAATACGACTAACGGGGATTTTGTCTTTGATGTTGCAGAAGGTTACATCATAAAAGACGGAGTTGCCCAGAAACCGGTTCGGGGAGCTACTATTACCGGGAATGGCCCGGATGCATTAAATATGGTGGATCGAGTCGGATCTGACTTGGGATTTGCCATCGGTACCTGCGGCAAAGATGGACAAGGTGTACCGGTGTCTGATGCCCAACCAACAATTCGTATTAAAGAATTAGTTGTTGGTGGTACATCTAGGGAAGAGGAACCAACAATAAAGAGAATTAGAAGGTTATAGTTATACTTTAATTAGCATTTTTATAAAAAAGCATTTCTCTTTTATAGATGAATAATACTATTGAAACAATACGGGGATTGTAACAAGGAGGAAAAAAACTTGACCCTGACAAGTATTGAAAAAATAGGTGAAAAAATTGTGCAAAGAGCGCTGCAATTGGATGCTTTTGCTGCGGAGGCCTTTTTTACCAAAAATAAAGATTTAACCATAGATGTTAGCGACCAGCAGGTGGAAACAATGAAACTAGCAGAACAGCAAGGAGTGGGAATAAGGGTCTTTAGAAATCAAAAACTTGGTTTTGCTTTTACATCGGATCTTTCTGATTCAGCTTTAGATCAGGCGGTACAGCAAGCAGTCGCTAATTCTGAAAGTACCGAAAAAGATCAATATCATATGCTTCCTGGTCCTGTAGCTTCTTATGCCCCAGTTTCTCTTTATGACCCTAATATTTCCCGAACTCCCATTGAGGAAAAAATAGAACTAGCCAAGGAAATTGAGCGTACTGCCCGTAGTATTGACTCCAGGGTAAAAATAACGGAAAGGTGTTCTTACGTTGATTCCGTTTATGAAGTTGCAGTTGTGAATTCTTTAGGAGTAAAAGGGTCTTACCATGGGGCGTATTGTGGTGCGTATTCTTTATTAGTAGCGGAAGAAAAGGGTGAATCCCAAACGGGGTTTGAATTTCAATATAAGTTGAAATTCAATGAAATTGATCCTCATTATGTTGGCACTGAGGGAGCAAAAAAAGCCGTGCGGATGCTGGGAGCAAAAAATATCAAGACAGAAGAGATGCCAGTCGTCTTTGACCCATATGTAGCTACAAATTTTTTAGGACTGTTAGCACCTTCTTTAGCAGCAGAATCGGTTCAAAAAGGTAAGTCTCAATTGGCCGGAAAAATCGGAGAAAAGGTTTTTTCAACGTTAGTTACCATAGTTGATGACGGAACAAAATCAGGTGGATTTATGTCTTCTCCTTTTGATGGTGAAGGTGTCCCCACTCAGAGAACAGTTTTATTTGACCATGGTATTTTACAAAGTTATTTATATAATAGTTATTCTGCAGCGAAGGAAGGAAGGGAATCTACCGGCAACGGAGTGAGAAGTTCCTACATGAGTACTCCGGAAATTGGTACTACCAATTTTTATATTGATAATGGGGAGATATCCCAAGACAAGATGATTACAGAGATAAATAAGGGAATTTATATCACAGAAGTGATGGGAATGCACACAGCTAATCCAATATCGGGAGATTTTTCCTTAGGTGCTTCCGGCCTTTTAATCGAAAAAGGAGAGCTAACCCGTCCAGTTCGGGGTATTGCCATTGCGGGAAATTTGTTTGATTTGTTTTCCAATATTGACAGGGTAGGTTCTAACCTGACTTTTTTTGTCGGGAAAGGAAGTCCGACCTTACGTATTGCCCGAATGGCAGTGAGCGGGAGTTAATATATTTTTTTCATGGTTAAAAGTTCGAAACATTGATGCCGATAAAAATGAAAAAATAATAATTAATAAATAGTTTTATAATTATGTATCTAGTAAAACCAAGACAGGTTAAGAAAATGCTTAAAGAGGCCTACTAGTCAAAGAGAAAAAACTATGGTACAATGCATACTGGGTATAGAGGTGGTAAGCAATGGCAAATATTTTGGTTATTCATGGGCCTAATCTTAATCTCTTGGGGACAAGGGAACCTGACATTTATGGCCGGACAACCCTTAACGATATTAATACTAGGATTTATAACATTGCCCGACAGCATGGGGCAGAAGTTAGCTGTTTTCAGTCTAACTCTGAAGGGGAAATTATAAATATCATTCATCGCGAAAGTGAAAATGCCGATTGTATTATTCTTAATCCAGGAGCTTATACTCATTACAGTATTGCTATTGCTGATGCCTTAAAAGCGGTAAACGTTCCGGCAATTGAAGTACATTTAACAAATATTTTTGGCCGGGAGGAGTTTAGAAGGACATCAGTTGTTGCTCCGGCGGTTGTCGGGCAAATCTCCGGTTTTGGATATTTCAGTTATCAACTTGCTGTTTATGCTGCCGTTAATATTATTAAGCAAAACGAAAAAGATCGGATGGAAGAAACAAAGGCCGGTAAAACAAAAAGATTATAATTTTTACATCAAAGGGGGAATTATATGATCTCGACAAATGATTTTAAAACTGGCGTGACGATTGAACTAGATGGTGATGCTTACCAGGTAGTTGAATTTCAGCACGTAAAACCAGGTAAAGGTGCGGCTTTTGTCCGGTCAAAATTGAAAAACGTGCGTACAGGCGGTGTAATTGAAAAGACTTTTTCTGCAGGCGAAAGAATTCCTAAGGCACATTTAGAACGCAAGGAAATGCAGTTTCTATACCATGACGGTGATGCATATATATTTATGGACGTTAATAATTTTGAGCAGATTCCGCTGACTGAAGACCAAATTGGTGATGGTAAAAAGTTTTTAAAGGAAAATATGAATGCTTTTATTCTATTTTTCCAGGGTAATGTAATCGGAGTAGACCTGCCCAGCCAGGTGGAACTTGAAGTAATAGAAACTGAACCGGGAATCAAGGGCGATACTGCTTCCGGGGGCAGTAAACCTGCCACAGTAGAAACCGGGTCTGTAGTAAGAGTGCCGTTTTTTATAAATGTTGGAGATGTTATTTTGGTGAACACAAAAACTGGAGAATATGTCGGCCGGGCATAGTGTTTAAAAGACTGTTCCCTGTGGCATAATAAGGAAAGCCATTTGACGGGAGGTAACAGTGATGAAAGATTTAAAACAAAAAGTATCCTATTTGCAGGGTTTGGCAGAGGGGATGGAAATTTCTAAGGAGTCAAAAGAAGGTAAGTTAATTTCTCATATTATTGAAGTGTTGGAAGGTGTGGCCTATACTATCGACGAATTAAGAATGCAACAAGATGAATTGGAAGAATACCTTGAGACTATTGATGATGATTTAAACGATCTGGAAGAAGATTTTTATGTTGATGAAGATGACGATAATACAGATTATGTTGAAGTAAAGTGCCCTAAATGTAATGATATTGTTTGCTTTGATTCCAGCATCTTAGAAGATGAAGATTTGATCGAAGTTACTTGTCCCAGGTGCAATGAGGTTGTCTTTATAAACGATGGAAGTTACGATGAACATGAACACGAAATTGTAGCAGAAGGAATTAACGAGGTAGATAATTTAGCTGCCGAGAAAAAAGAGAAAACCGTTGATTTATAAAAGGAAGGCGCAAGCCTTCTTTTTTTCTGTTCAGAAAGAAAAAATTTACGTTAATTGGGGGTAATAATTTGGGGGCTAGGTAGGTCCCCTTTAATATTGGCATGCTATTTGAAACACGGCGGGGGCTTAAGGGTTCCTGCTTTTTTGTTCTAATATAAAAGCCCGTCTAATATGTATATTAGCAGCAAGGGAGGGACAAAGGTGATAAACCTAAAGCGGC